>JAIPIM010000126.1 GCA_021734725.1 Minisyncoccota bacterium
GTCCCTGAGTTTCACCGCTTGTAAGATGACCACCAACAATCCCGTGGCCCAGATAAAAATCCCACACCCCATACATGGGGCGCTCACATACCTTCCGGACAAACTCAATGGAGGTTTCGTAATCATAGTAGACGCCCTCGCTGTCGCGATTGAACGACATCATGAGAACCACACTGTTTTCAGGAAGCTGCGCAACCTGCTGCTGAAGCTGCTGCATGGTCACGCCGCTGCCCAGATACTGCACGTCTACACGCGCATCCGGCGACGCAAAGCTTTCGTCCAGTCGTGCGCGATTGGCTCGTCCCGTCGGAGTATCGTCATTTATCACGTACAAAGTCGTGGTTCCAGGGTGCAGATGAAGAGCCAGTCGAACAGTCCCCAGAGCATCCCACGATTCCACTATACCGGTCAGATTGCGCTGTTCGGCAAACTCCCCGGGGTCGTAATGATTGACGCCGCAAAAGACAATCGGCACACCAGAGAAAACATCGGAACGACTGTCAACCGCGAATCGAAGAGCATTATCGTCCACGGTAATAAGGACGTCCGCCGGCGCCTCCGAAAATTTATACTTGTAGACAGCCTTAAGCTTGGCAAGATACTCCTCGTTGTAGTACCGCTTCGTGTCCATGTACTCGACATGCAGATCCACAGGCACGTCGGCGCCTTCAAGCCCGGCCGTAATACCTGCCGTAATGTCGCGCGTCCACTGCGTATCACTGTGATAGGAATGAAGAACAAGCACCTTTCGCACCCGGAAGGCATTGCCCCGAAGTTCAGGAGCTTGTGCGGATACGCGACATACCGATCCCAGCAGCATCAGCCCCATGGACCAAGCACAGATGACAAGAACTCTCATAATGTTACAACCACTATCCATACAATGATCTCTCGACATTTCGCGGTTCTCCAAAGCTCGCGCGAAAATCATTTCGCAAGAGTCTAAGCTCATCCGGAAGGAGACAGTTCATGCACATCCATACCGACAAGGCAAATATCGTCTTCCACGCCTCCCTCAACCGCAAACTCGTCGACATCAGTACACAGCTTGTCCAGCATCGCGCGAGACGGCAGGCCGAGGCTGTTGCGAATGGATTCCATCAAGCGATCCTGCCCGTACTCTTCTCCATTCTCCCCTTCGGCTTCCGTCAACCCGTCAGTGTACAGAACGATGAAATCTTCGGGCTCCAGGTGTTCCTCGTACGTCGTGTACTCCGCGTCCCCGAACAACCCGAGACCGGGACCGTGCCCGACCTCCTCCGGAAACATTGGACGGATCTCTCGATGTCGCCGCGAAACATAAATGGGAGAAGGATGCCCAGCGTTGGCCGCACGTACCACACCGTTGTCAGCGTCGGCAAGATAGTAAAATGCGGAAGCAAACATCATCTGGTCAGTTTGCCGAAAAATCGCCATGAGACTGCGACTTATTTCGGTCAGAAATTTTCCGGGATTGTCCGCCAGAGGGCGTTGCTTTTCCACCAGCCCCCGGATGATTGCGGTTACCAGTGCCGCACGCATGCCGTGCCCCATCACATCACATATAAAGACACCCGCCCGATGCGGTCCCACTGCTTCAATATTGAAAAAATCGCCTCCGACGGCGGCGCTCGGGCGATAGCGGTGACAGAAGTCGAACACCGCGTGCTGATCCCCTGCGCTCGCAGAAATGGTGGGGTAGGACTGCGGCAGAAGAGCCTGCTGAACTTCACGCGCCATGTTCAAGTCGTCATTCAACAGGGCATTCTTAACATGCAGTTCTTCTGCATATCGTGCGACTTTTTCCTCCGCCTTTTTTCGTTCGATTGCATAACGAATAGACCGGACCAGTAAACGGCTGTCGACGTCTCCCTTGACTAAATAATCCTGTGCTCCTTCCTGAACAATGTGCAGTGCGTTCTCAGCATCGTCGAGGTGTGTCAGAATAATGAAAGGAACGCCGGGCGCCTCGTCGTGTGCGGTATGGAATGTCTCAAACCCACTGGAATCCGGCAGCGTAAGATCCAGCAGGACGCAGTCCGCACCTTGCTCTTGGAGCATCTCCAACCCGGTGGTCAAACGATCGGCCGTCGTGAGACGAACAACGACGTCTTCAGCCTCCCGCAATAATTCCTGAATCAGCCGCGCGTCAGCTGGGTTGTCCTCTATGAGCAAGACGTTAATAGGCGTACCATTCATGCTTCCTTATTCCCGGCCCGTTGTCTGCAATCCAATCCCATGGTCCGTCTTTTTTCCCTTCTTTCTTGCCTCTACATCAATGCCCGGCAATGTAAAGAAGAACGTTGATCCTTTCCCCACTTCCGATTCCACCCAAATACGTCCTCCATGACGCTGCACAATACGCTTACAAACCGCCAACCCGACACCAGCCCCGCCCGTATCCTGCTCCACACGCTGAAAAATTGTAAACATCCGATGCTGGTCTTTAGGTGAAATACCACGTCCATTATCACGGACGGAAAAAAGCCATCGCAACGAATAACTTTCATCCTCATCTCCCGGACTCTGTTGCGACGCATCCATCTCCGCGGCGGCAA
This sequence comes from Minisyncoccota bacterium, assembly GCA_021734725.1. Taxonomy (GTDB): domain Bacteria; phylum Verrucomicrobiota; class Lentisphaeria; order Oligosphaerales; family MVZH01; genus JAIPIM01. Next base: position 2,538 of record JAIPIM010000126.1, read on the forward strand.
TGTAAATCCGCGGGGGAACCCCCTTGCGCCTGAACGTGAGCGCATTGCTGATCAAATGTCGAAAGAGGCACCCGGACTGCGCCTCGTCAGCCAGGACAGTCGGCAGAGAGGCCACCTCGACTTTGGCATTGCTCTTGTCTATACTATATCGCAGATTCGCCAAAACGTCCGCAACCACCTCATAGCTGCTGACCGGCATCGGTTCCCGACCGCGTGTAGTGACCCGCGAATAGTCCAGCAACCCATTGATCAGATCCTTACCCCGCTCCGCGCCGTCAACAATGAAGTCGATGAAGTCATCTCCATCGTCGTCCAGTTTCCCTTTGTACCTCCGGGATAACAAGTGCGCAAAACTGCGACACGTTCGAAGCGGTTCCTGCAAATCGTGAGACACCATGTACGCAAAATCCACCAACTCCTCATCTGTCTGTCGAAGCGCCTTTTCGGTTGTCCGCAAACGCTCTTCCAGCGCGCGTCGACGGTCGGTCTCGTCCCGCAAAGACTCCCGCGTGCCACACGTATCGTCTTCCGCGGCCTGAACACGTAACAGCGCGTGGCGCGTCAGCGGACGGATGAGCACAACCATACCTAATGTCCCGACTATCCCGATACCGGCAATACCGACCAAGGTCATTCCAATCCCCCCTTGAACACCGCGATACAATGACTCTCTTGGCGCACGCACCTGTAACGCCCAGCCCTCACACCCCGGGAGTGCATTCAGAGCCGTCAACAGCATCTCACCGTCGGGAGACGGAGTTTCAATAATGACTGGACTTCCCGTCGACACACGGCGTAAGGCTTCGCTACTGTTGTCATCCACTGGCCATCTGCTTATCTCGTTTGTCGACGGATTGACGCACAAAGCCGTAAAGACACCCTCCTTCTCTAAGACCAAGCGCACCTGACAACACGAAATTTCGCCACTTCTGCGAACAAGCAGATCGATAAACCGCTGCCCGCTAAAACATAGCACAGCGGTACCAAGCCTGCCGTCCGTCGGATCTGTTAAGGGAACATGTGCCATCAGATAGACATTATCCCGGTGCTCAAAAGGAGGCCCCAGAACCACGCCCGTCGCGGACTGCGGTAATGACATCGCCGGTATTCGCTGTTGCCAAAACGTCTCTCCCCCCGACGTTAGAGGCTCACCCTGAGGTCCACACAAGACAATCCCCGCTACGTCCTCCATCAACTCGAGCACGTGCTCCAAGCGCTGGCGTGACTGATTGCGGTAGTCGGCCTCGTCAAGCTCACCCTTGAGGTAGGTCTGCAAGAGAGTTCGCACACGTGCATCTCTGGCAACCCGACAAGAGCATTGCTGGACGCTTCGAATGTAGCCGCCCATTTCCAGTGCACGTAATTCGGCCTCCCGGGCAATGCACTGTCGGGCCGCACGGCTTACCTGGGCCCGTAACGGAAGGATGCACAGCAGAGCAGTGACCGCCATGAGACAAATCGATCCTGCCAACGAATACACGAGGATCCAGCGACATAACCGTTTCATGTCGCCCCCAGCGGCATGATCGTCCCTCGTTGCACCAGTGTCTTCGACTCGTTGACTCCTCATCTCCTCCCCTATGCTCTTGCTTAAACCCTGCCTGGCCTGGACGCCATGCGAAAAGGTCTCGCGCCCTCAACAGTTCCAAACGGGATGCCGCACAGCATAAAATAACAGTTTCTCGGGGACGTTGCAAATACCATCTATTCCCAGAGAAACTCTTGGGAAGAAAAAGAATCGACGATCCTGTCACTGCGTGGAAAATATCTGGAACCCGTTGTAGGCTTCCATGCCGTGCTCACCAACATCAAGTCCGCGCAACTCCTCCTCTTTGTCCACCCGGATGCCCAGGGTGATTTTCAGCACGTAGAGAACTGCGACAGCAGGGATGAAACAAGAGCCGGCAACCGCTCCAACCCCGGCTAACTGCGCCAGAAAACTGTGCTCTCCGGAAAAAAGACCGACAGCCAGGGTCCCCCAGACTCCGCACACCAAATGGACCGAAAGTGCACCGACCGGATCATCCAACCGCAAACGGTCAAATCCGAGCACGGCCAGTACCACCAGGATACCGGATAGTACGCCGATCATAATCGCTGCGTTGATGGACACCACATCCGCGCCTGCGGTGATCCCGACAAGACCGGCCAGGCAGCCATTCAAAACCATGGTCAGGTCAGGCTTCTCCTGGATAGTCCATGAAGTCAGCATGGCGCCAACAATGCCGGCGGCGGCGGCCAGTGCCGTGGTTACAAACACATAGGACACCGGCCCGGGATCGCCGGAGAGCACGGAACCGCCGTTGAATCCAAACCACCCGAGCCAGAGGAGAAACACGCCAATGGCTGCCAGAGGCATGTTGTGCCCCATGATCGGTTTAGACATCCCGTTAACATACTTGCCGGTACGTGGTCCAAGCAAAAGAACACCAGCCAGTGCAGCCCAGCCGCCCACCGAATGCACCAGCGTGGAACCGGCAAAGTCGTGAAAATCCAAAGCGCTCAACCATCCGCCTCCCCATACCCAGGAGCCGGTCACGGGATACACGAGCATGACATAAATGGCCGAGAAAATAAGAAAACTGTTCAGTTTTACGCGCTCAGCTACTGCACCGGAAACAATGGTTGCAGCGGTCGCGGCAAACATGCCCTGAAAAATGAAGTCCGTCCAATAGGTGTAAGCCCCGCCGGCATAATCGATCAAACCGGCATTCCCCTCGGGACATTGAAGGCCCCATCCCGCAAACCCCACGAGCTTACCCACAAGCCAGGACTCCCCGGGATACATGAGAGCAAACCCCATCAGCGCATACGTCAAAAGTCCGATTGCCACAATCAAGGTGTTCTTGAACAGAATGTTGACGGTGTTCTTGGCTCTGGTCAGCCCGCTTTCAAGCGTTGCAAACCCGAGATGCATGATAAAGACCAGGAACGTGGCCACAAGCATCCAAGTGTTGTTGGCTGTAAACAGGGCTTGTGCACTCTGATCAGCCACTGTCTCAGCTGCCTGGGCAAAAGGGCATGCCGCAAGAAACGTCAATCCTAGAGTGCCCGCGGCGATACGGTGTTTCCCCAGTCGTTTTAACTTCATTGTCATGGCTCCTTATTTCTCTTTACATGTATGTGTTTCCACAAAGTTGTGACGGAGTGATCCAGCCCGCACACCGCATCACTCCGCCATCGGTCTTCACCCTCATCCGATGGCATCGCTGCCGGTTTCGCCCGTGCGAATACGAATGCACTCCGGCAGGTCAAGAACAAAGATCTTGCCGTCGCCGATGTTACCGGTGCGAGCGCCATCGATAATGCCTTTTATCGTGCGTTCCACAAAATCCTCGTTCACCGCAATTTCGATACGCAGCTTCTTCAGCAGATTAACCTCTATATCAACACCGCGGTACGACTCGTGATACCCCTTCTGCTGACCGCATCCAAGGGCGTTCGTCACGGACATTTTGAATACTTCGTTGTCGTATAATGACTGCTTGACTGCCGGCAACTTCTCCGGCTGGATATAGGCGATAATCAGTTTCATGATGCGTCCTCCTTTGGTCGTCTATACGTTTCTCTTATCCATGGCCCGGCGTCCACGTCCGCAGACGCCGGGGACTGTCTTTTCCTACTGCGTGGTGAATATCTGGAACCCGCTGTAAGCTTCCATGCCGTGTTCTCCTATATCAAGGCCTCTGGTTTCCTCTTCTTCGGTGACGCGCAGACCAACGGTCTTTTTGATGAGATAAAACATCACAAGACCGAGGCCGAACGCCCACACAAAAGCTGCCAGAACTCCAACGGACTGAATCCCCAACAGCTTGAACCCATGGCCGTAAAACAGACCGCCATCCAGGTTGAACAGACCGCAGGAAAGGGTACCCCATGCACCACACACACCGTGTACACTGACCGCACCGACCGGATCATCCGCCTTTATGATGTGGTCAATGAAGTAAACGCTCAGCACCACCAATACGCCGGCGACCAGGCCGATCAGCAATGCACCCATGCCGGAGACGGTGTAGCACGGTGCTGTAATGGCCACCAGTCCGGCAAGAGCGCCGTTCAATGCCATGGAACCATCCGGCTTGCGAGTAATACCCCAGGCCGTAAACAACGCTGCAATAGCGCCAGCCGCTGCTGCCAGGTTCGTAGTCACTGCCACGCGTCCGATTTCGCCGTCCCCCAAGGTGGTGCTGCCCGGGTTAAACCCGAACCAGCCAAACCATAAGATGAATACCCCGAGGGCAGCCAGTGCAATATTGTGACCCGGAATTGCGCGCGGCCTGCCGTCGGGGCCGTATTTTCCCAGGCGTGGCCCGAGAACCATTGCTCCCGCCAAGGCCAACCAACCGCCTATGGAGTGAACCACCGTCGAACCGGCGAAGTCCACAAACCCAAGACGTTCAAGCCAGCCGTTTCCGTCCAGCAAGCCCCCCCATGCCCAGGAGCCGAAAATCGGGTAAATAAAGGCGCAGATAAATACACTGTACGCCAGGTAACCTCGGAATTTCGTCCGCTCAGCCATGGCCCCGGATACAATCGTGGCCGCTGTCCCGGCAAACACAGTCTGAAAGATCAGGAACGTGAAATTCCAGTCACCCCCAGTCCAGTCCGCTCCGGTCAATCCAAAATGAGTAGTTCCAAACAACCCATTGGTGGCACCGAACATCAACCCGAATCCGACGAGAAAAAACGCAACCGTTCCGATCGAGAAGTCCATCAGATTCTTCATCATGATATTCACGGCGTTCTTCGCTCGTGTAAATCCGGTTTCAACCATGGCAAACCCAGCCTGCATGAAGAACACCAAGAACGCGGCAATGCATGTCCATACAGTGTTGATGTTTAGCTGAAGCGTGTTCGCTGCTTCAGTTGAAACCACACTCTCCTCCGCCGCCAGAGCGCTTCCTCCAATCGCGCAAAGGAGGGTCACCGTCACTCCGAAATATGTCAGCTTTTTCATGCGTCTATCTCCCTGTATGTTGCACCCGGCAGTCAATAGGAAAGTGTGACACCGACACCCGCACTGAATATGTCGGGATCCGACACCACATCCTCAATATCGCCGTCCAGAAGTTCGCTGTAGCCGACGAATACACTGACGCCGAACCTGTCGGTTACGGAATAATCCAGGCTGGCGGTGATCGCCAACTCTTGAAAAGCAGACTCGTCGACGCCAAAATAGGCGCCGTTGTAATCCGCGTCGCTCCACCCTAAGCCGGCGTCCAGGCTCACCTCCAGACTGTCCCTAAACTCAAACGCATGTCCAATTCCAAGGTTGGCATAAACGCCGTCGACTTCATCAAAGTCGTAATAAACTGTCAACGTCGGAGCGAGAAACATACTGGAAAGAGCCGCTGACCCGTACAGCTCCCGGGTTGCATCAAAGCCCGTCCCCGGGAAGTCGTAGTGGATCACACCACCCTCCAGGTCCAGGCCCTCAACCGAAGAGAAGGCATAGCTGAGGGTGTAATCCACCTCCTGCAACCTGTAATCTTCGTCGCCGACCTCATTGACGTCCGTCATATCGATGGACCCCCAGGCATTAAGACTAAACCCCTTGTAGCCGACCGTGACGGATGGCTGAAGTACCGGATCGTCGGTAAGCAACTGCCCCCTCCAGACGTAATTCGAAACTGCATCAACTCCCAACTCAATGGTTACAGGTCGTTCCTCGGCAACCACGGCCGCGGAGACTAAAACCATCGCCGCCAGTGCTGTTCGCTTTATCAACGCCGTCATTTTTCGTCCCTTTCGTTTTTCAGTCTGGTGACACACCGTGTTGTGTACGCGTTCTCGGTCTCTCTCTGCCAGCCGGCAATTCACGCAATAATGAGCACCATTAACATGGCTTGTGCCACAGTCCTGATGATCCTTTGCATCTTATTCATGGCCAGTATCTTCCACGTTGCAGAAACAACCCCCCTATGAAGTCTATCCGTGTTTTTTATTGATACAAGGTTGTATCACGGAAAATAAGAAATACATTATTGTGTCAATCGCAATGGTGTTTTGTAAACTGGAGGCAGGCCCATGCCTGAGGCACAATTGACGTACGAGCAACTCGACCTTATCCGACGTATCGCCAGACTGCTCGCCACGGAGGTGGACATCTACCACACCTTGCAGTCAGTCGTGCAATGGCTGGCCGAAAGCTGCCACATGGAACGCGGGGTCATCGCCCTGCTGAGCGAGAATGAAGAGGAAGTCCAAGGACATATTACCGCCGACGCTATACCGGCGGCACGTTCAGACCGAATGCGCTATCGCCCGGGAGAAGGAATTACAGGACGCGTGTTCGCAACCGGAGAACCAGTCTACCTGCCGCAACTGGCCGAAGAAAATCAATTTCTGGATCGTTCAGGCATTCGCAAGGGACTCGACCTGTCGAAACTTGCGTTCTTCTGTGTTCCCGTTACTTACCAAGATCACATTATCGGCACCCTCTCGGTTGACAAAAACCGAAGCGCGGTCGAAGACCCCGCCGGCGACATGGCCTTTCTCAACGAAATTGCGCAACTCCTTGCCCCCTTCGTGCAGCGCCGCCGCCTCGAACGCCAAATGGACCTTTACCACCGGGCTAAGCAATTTGACGGCGCATTTGCACGCCTCATCGGCCGTTCAACCGCCATGTCCGAAGTGCAGAAACTCATTGCCAAGGTTGCCGACACCAATACAACCGTTCTGATTACCGGCGAAACCGGGACGGGGAAAGGCGTTGCGGCGGAAGTCATACATCAGTTGAGTCCGCGCACTCAGGAACCGTTCGTGGAAGTGAACTGTGGCGCCATCCCCGAAGCTCTGGTCGAGAGTGAACTCTTCGGCCACGAGAAAGGAGCCTTTACCGGTGCCTCACAAAAGCGAACCGGAGTCTTGGAGCGTGCGGGGTCGGGCACCGTATTGCTCGACGAAGTGGGTGAACTGCCGCTGGCCGCCCAGACCAAGCTTCTCCGGGTACTGCAGAAGCGCGAATTTGAACGCGTGGGGGGAGGCAAAACGTTAGCTTGTAATGCACGTATCATCGCTGCCACCAACCGAGACTTGAGTACAGCCATTGTGGACGGACAGTTTCGCTCAGACCTGTTTTACCGCCTCAATGTCTTTCCCATCCACATGCCGCCGCTGCGTGAACGAGGGAAAGCCGATATCATGCTGCTGGTGGACCACTTCACTCAATACATGGCCGAAAAAAGCGGGAAGGATATCTTAAGGATTGATACGCCTGCCATCGACATGCTCACGGCCTACCACTGGCCGGGCAATGTCCGTGAAGTGGAAAACGTACTGGAACGTGCCGTTCTACTGGCGGATGGCGGAGTCATTCACGGTCACCATCTGCCGCCATCACTGCAAATGAACCGTTACGCGGAAAGCCAGGAGAACCTCGGCTCGTTCGATGCCTTGGTACGAAACTATGAGGTGGAGTTGATCACGGACGCACTGAAGGATACCAACGGGAATCAGACGAAAGCCGCCGAACAGCTCGGTATCACGAAGCGGATCATCCAGTACAAGATCCACAAGTACGGTATCGATTACAGACGGTTCCGGTAAGAACGGCGAGAAAAACGTCAGGAAAACTCTCCGGCAGACGCGAGTTTCAAGCGCTTACCGTTTCTGGCTAAAATTGTCCGGGTAGCAGCCAGGCGATGCGCATCAACGGCAAGTTCGCATGTCTCCCGATAAGGACATTGTTCACGACAAAAGCGGACGCGAAAAGTGTGCGCAAAGTCGTCGACATGGTGCTCCAGAAAACTGTTCATCGCCTCCTCGAACCCCACATCCGTCCCGGCACGCTCACTCAGGTACCATTTCTCTTCTTCAACGGCTTCACAAAAATGACGTTTCTGCTCCGCCATGTAATCGTCGAACCCTTTGCAATTATCCATAGCACGAGGTCCCGCTGCTGTGTGTCACAGGCCCCCCGCCGCTCACTCCTCTCAAAACACTATTCAGCTATTAGTTTACGCGGACAGTAGACAGCTGTCAAGCACGGTGCTCATGATTTTTTGACAAATATTTCGCGGAACCTTGTCAGGGGGGCGGCTTTCAACATCTTCCTGCCCGCGTCCC
>JAIPIM010000127.1 GCA_021734725.1 Minisyncoccota bacterium
CGATTTTTTTACCCCAGTACATGCGCATATAATTATGCATGTATCCCGTTTCCCGCATTTCTTTCATGGCCGCATTCCAATAAGGATCGTGCGTTTTCGACTGTTCCAGATCCTCGGCGCGGTAGATGTACTGGCGTTTGTCTTCGCGATGTTCGTCAAGCGTCTTGCGTGCCCATGCGGGCAGTCCCGCGTAGGAATCGTATTGCGAATTGAACGTTGTGAAATTCATACATAGCTCCCGGCGTACGAGCAATTCCTCGATGAAGGCCTCGCCACTGTCTTGCGACCAGTTCCGCTTCACCTGCAGCGCCAGCCACACTGGAGAAATCTGCCCAAAATGGAGGTATTTGCTCATGTGCGATACATCGTTTGTCTGAGGCTGATTCCGATGCACGGCGTACCCCGAAAAGCGATGCATCAGAAAATGGTTGAACCTCTTTTCGGCCTCGGATTGTCCACCCTTGTAAAGACGGCTGACATCTGAAACCGAGCGGTCGACGCGGAGAGTGCTGAGGAGGTCAGCGGGATTCGAGACATCCAAGCCGGGAAGATCGAGCCCCAGAGAACTGTACGCGGGCCGTGCCGCCGGAAGGTCAACCAGATAGGTGTCCAAATGTCGTTGCAGTTTCCGCCGAATTGTCCGCGCGGCAAACTCCACTTTGTCAGAGGCCGTATCTACCGGAACAATGACGTCACTCTCGACCTGGATGACGCGGCACGTTGCATGCTCCGCAAGCTGGCGACGCCAGGCCCGCTGGTGACGCAAGTACCCGCGGTCGCAGATCACTGTTGCTGCATCTTGGCTGAGTTCTTCCGCAACATCGGGAGGGGCCCCGTTCCGCGCAATACATCGGATCCCGCGCCTGCGTAAACGATCCGCGACATCCGCGAGACCTTCCAGCATGAACGTATAATGACGCACATTGGCATCCGGATACGTGTCCATGAGACCAAAGCATACAAGCACTGGAAGCCCGCGCGCATTCGCGTCTTCAATGGCGTATTCGAGGGCATGGTTGAACGTAGCTCGCTGAGATTGCTGCATCCAGTAGAGAACATAGCGGCCGTCGGCGTGGTACGGCTTGTCATTCAGAGGTACTATGCGAGTAGGATGAATAGCAGTGTCGGTCATTGGCTGAATACGGCAAAAGTCAGACCTTATCCGGGAAGGTCAGGGATTGACATCCCGCTCGAACCAGTCGCCAGCCGGACTGGGGCGTGACAGAATGCGCCGGTGAGGGCGCGTGCGAAGATCGACGTAATCGATACGGATGGGGATCAGCAGCAAGAGTCCGAAGTTGTCAGGCGGATCCGCCAGTTCGATCTTGTGTTTTGTCGGCATCTCTTCCTTTTCATCACGGTCGCGCCCGGGCGGCGGCCAATGAAATTGCTTACGAACATCATCGCTGAGACTGTCCCATATGGCTCGGCGGTCCGCCCCCAAAGCCGGATCGTCCGTCGTGTGATCGATGATTCGGATATTCCCCGCAATCCGGAATTGTTCGCCTGATTCAGCCGCATACCAGCAGGCTTCGCCCCACCCATGCGCGTTGATCTCCTCAACCTTCGCGCTTCGCATGTCCGTGGCGAAAAGCAGCTGTTCCGTCTCGCCGTGGAATCCGCGGAAGACGACGGTCCGGGTGGCGGGGTGACCATCAAGGGCGAACGTAGCAAGCTGGAACAGAAGCGGACGCTTTTCCTCTTCCATTATCCGACGTGCTTGATCAAACCTCATGCGCCAGTCACGGTGGAATCTCTTCATCGTGCGTTCCCTTGCGTCTTTTTTGGTTGACGGTAGCGGGCGGCGACGCGTTCTACTCGTTATCCGCTATTGTCGCTCGCTATCGTCAACCAGCTCCTCATGTCATACTTTTCATAAACCTTCTGGCCAGTGCCTCGATCTGATGGCATAAACCGGTATTGGCAGGAACCGCTATTAAGATGTACTCTTAAAAATGAAACGTCAACCAGTACGAATTCGATGAGGAAAGGCAGAGAATGACATCCACGGCATCATGGTACATTCTGGTAACATATGTTCCCGAGTCGCATGTCGAGGACGTGAAGGACGCGCTTTTCGCCGCCGGCGCGGGCAAGCTCGGCAACTACGATTGCTGTTGTTGGCAAGTGGCCGGGGAAGGACAATTCCGGCCGCTATCGGGCAGCAAACCCTATATCGGCGGCGAGGGGGCCTGCGAACGGGTTGCCGAATATCGCCTGGAGCTTATCTGCCCGGCGGCAAAAATAAAGGACGCCGTGACCGCGCTCAGAATAGCGCACCCCTACGAAACACCGGCGTTTGCCTACTGGCGGGTACAGATCTCAGGTTAGCGTGCCGTAAACGAACTTGGCCTTATGCTTTCTTCCCCCATCGTTCCGTCCATTTCGGCAGACGAGAACGGGCGACGAAAATGTGGGAGGCGGTTCCACCCGGCGACCCGCTGTCCAACGCAGTGGCCCCCTGTACATCAACAAAATGTGTGCTTGGCCCTCAGGAGTTTTGGCACATAGCGGTTAAGATTTTTCGCTTTGTCAAAGAAGTGGTTGGTGTTTACCGGGGGGAGTAGATTAAACCGCGTAGAACCGTTACCCCGAAAAACAGTGCCAGAAGGAAGGCAGTGGAGGGCTCGGGGATGGTGGCTAGAGTTTGAAAACGCGCGGCGTAAGATATACCGGAGGCGGAACCATAATCATACTGGAACGCATAAAGCACGTTTTCTCCTATAAGTTTATTTCTTTTCGTACCACGCGCCGTTGGGTTTTTGGAGCAGTACGCCGGCTTTGGAGTTTTCGTAGATCTGAAACGCGCGTTGCCGAGCAACTTGGTCGATGCTCGTTCCCGTGCGCTCCGCAATGGCTTTGTAGACGGTTTTCCGGTCTTTATTCTCAGCCTTTACAAGCTGTTCGGCCTGTTCCCACGCCTGCTGGCTCTCGGGCGGGTTCACAACGGCAAGATAGCCGTCCTTTGTTTCACCAATTACCCGATCCTGCTTGAGTTGTGCTATTTTGTTCACGCGCTGCTTCATGCGTTGAATGACCGCGGAAAGATCGTCCTCCGCGCCCATCGTACACGGCGTGACAATGAATAACGCGGCTATAGCAAAAAACGAAATGACATGTCTCATCGGTTATTCTCCTTCAGGTTTACTATCGTTCTGGATTGTTGGATCCTGCGCATCAATCTCATCGAACACGTTAGCAAGTTCCTTTTGAACGCGCAGGTTCACATCAACGGTAATATGGATGGGCTTCACCTCGACGGGGTCCGATTTGATGCGCAGACACCCCGTGGTCCCACCCAGCCCAACCAGGACCGCGATACTGGCAACAGCAAAATATTGGCGCATTGTCTGTCCTCCGCCGCCTGTTTTTTAGTTGGCTTCCGCATTCTGCCTGACACCTCTATTGACGTCTGGCATCGAACGTTTATTCAATACCCCATGCGGAACCGTCCGAATTGCAAGCCCATGTTAATATACTCCTGCAAAGCACCATTTACGTTGACGTCCAGAATGACCGGGGGAAGATTTTCGTTGGCGCGTGACCGGCCCTCCAGGTGCATACTCAGCCGGGTATCGGAGGTCCCCTTGCCGCCGAAATCGAGTTTGAATACATCGAACCGAAAGTCCTGAAGAGCCTTTTCCGCTTGCTTCAGCCGCGCGTAATTTGGGTGTCCCGGCGGCACGGTGGCAGTCAGCAAACCGGCCTCCTTCACTTTCAGTGCACCCGTTTTTCCGGGCACACTGTAAAGAAAACCTTGATCGTAGCTGATCCGCCAATCCTTGATAGCGAATGGAATCCTGCCGTAAAGGGTCCCCTCAGCAGTGCCGTTAAAGTTTTTCATGAGCCCCAACACCTGTTGAAGCTGGATATCTTCCGCGTAAAGGACGAGTTCAAAGTCCGGTTTTCTCAGGTTAAACCGTGTGGCATGCGTACGCAACATTCCTCCGCACCACGCAAGGGCGCACTGTTCCAGGAAGAACAGGTCCTTTGATTCCAGCTGGTACGTGATGGAACCGCCCTGCACGGGGATCCCCGCCACGGACGCCGATGCAAAGGTCAGCCGTTGATGTGGCTGAGTTTTCAGATTTGGCAGCGCTTCAAAGGCAATAACACCGCTGAGACCTGCCATGGCCGTATCGTTTTCTGCCAGCGAAATATCGAGGTTCTTCAATTCCAGGTTGCCGCGGATCGACTGCGCCTGCGGCGTCAAACGCAGATCGCCTTCGGCTTTTACAGTTCCGGCAAAGGTGAGGTCAGGAACGTTCACTAGACGCCGGTACCAGGTATCGGACGCCTTCAGGGTTATCGGCGTCACTTGATAAGTGCCAACAAGCTGGACATCGGGCGGCAGCGCCACTGTCCCACGAAAGCGAAGCGAGGTTTGAAGCTCAGGCGCCTCGCACGCCCCATCGAGCACGCAGACGTCATTCTCCCAAGTGACCCCAATAGTTCCCTGTTTGCAGTCAATCCCGTATGTCCGCAAGCTGTCGAAACCAATATACCCGGGTGAGGTTGTTTCATCCGCTGAACGGGCCGGTCCGGCGAATCCGGCACCCGCCCGCCAGTGAAAAGGAAGTTCAACCGAAATACCTTCTGCCTTACTCCCGGATCCATTGGCAAAGCGGCCTTTAGCCACCTTTATGCTTCCTGTTACATCAAGGCGGTTCAGGAATGGTTCCAGACAGGCCCCGGAAAGTTGCTTGAATGAGAGCGATTCACTCGTCGCGGTCAAAGAGGCGGTTTCGCATGCCAATACGTTGTCGTCAAGCTCCCAGGAGCAATCCGAGACGTCGCATGCGATTGTTGCACTGCACTCTCCCAGGTTACCCTCAAGGTCTAGGGTGGCGCCCACAAGCATGTGTCCATTGCCGTGGGAGGGGGTCTGGATGGTAAGCGGTCCAGTTGACTTCGGCAGTTCCACGCTGCATGACCAGACAGGATCCGCTGTGTGTTTGTACGACAACGAAAAGGGCAGCGAAACATTCGGCCCATCCAACTGGACGAATCCCAATGCATCCGTTGTTCCGCCGGGATCCATTACGAGTTTGCCCTGTGCTTGAATCCGAAGAGCGTCGTGTCTGGACAGGATCCCTCGCACGCTGGCCCGCACAAGCCCGTAGGGCACCTGTGCACCACTGCTGTCCAAGGAAAAATCGACATCCGTATCCATTGGCGTGCCCGACAGCGAGACGGTCAGGTCAGGCAATTCCTGAGAATATAAATGCGCACCGACGACGGTGGCTGTCACTGTGGCCCTGCTGTGTAGCGGACGGGCCAGCGAAAAGCTCGCCGTAATATCCGTTTTAACGCGGGTGATCGGCCCCCATGCAACAGGGACATTCGTCGCCGTCAGCTGCATCCTTTTCTTCGCGGTTTGACCCGACAGCGCAAAGGCTTCAGTTGTCAGTTTCCCATACCGCACCTTGTCTGCCGTCGCGGAAACTTCGAGATCGTCGATGGCAAGTTCCGCGTCCAAGGTTGCTGACGCGGCCAGATCACGAAAAACAGCCGTCGCCTCGTCAGTGATAACAGTCACGGCAGGGACGTCCGCGGCAACTCTCACATCCTTGAGTTCCCAATCGCTCAATGTCACCGTTGCCGAGAGCGATGCCGTTCCCGAGAGATATGGCATAGCCGACGGAAGCTTGCCGCCGACGAGGGAAACCCGATCCATCCACTGGCCGATATCGAGAGGGTCGGTGTCGGTCTGAACCGTTCCTGAGCCGTCTGCCGCATCCAGCTGTATGCCGGCACGCACGCGCTGGTCGGCTGCCTGAAGCTCCAGGGATCCCTGGAGCGTGGGAAAGCTCGCCAGGCTGACAGTACCGCGGGCAGTCAGTGGCAAGGAGTCGCTATCGCTGCGGACGACGATGCGGGACGCACGGAGGCGCATTCTATCCACGCCAAAAGGAAGGGTAAGCGGCTGGCGCCTATTCGAAGAGGGAGGGGCGGACAACAAGCGATGCAGGCCGGCAACGGTCCAGCCATCGTTCGTGCGACGCACCTCCGCGTTGAGCCCTGAAATCACAACCTCTTTTAAATGTCGACGGCGGACCACCTGCATTAGCTTGTAGTGAACAAAGACGGTTTCAATCGTCAGAGCATCTTCGCCATGACCAATGGTTATCGGACCGATGACGGTGCGTGACGGGGAAACAGCGATGACGTCGAGCCTCACACCCTCCAATCCATGCCGTCGTAATTGCCTTTCGATCACCTTCTCCGTGAAGGTGGGAAGCAGAAGCAGGAAAAGAGTGACGACAGCGGTGCCGCAGGCGCCAAGAGCCAGCACTCTCCACAGCCAGCGCAGGATAGTATGTAATGTATTACGATCCCGATGCATGCTTACAGAAAACCCCGCCGCATCAGATGCCGCAGCTTTTTCATTGCCATTCGAATGGCCGGGTCAAGGGCAGGATGCGCTCTTCTTTCGCATACCATCCCTGAGGAAGGAATTCACTGGTATGCATATAACACTGTACACGCAACTCGCGACTGCCAGGCGCGAATGTGAATAAGCGACTTTTGGGGACGTTCGTTGAACCATGATAGCGGCTGAGGCAAGCCGCGTTAATAAAATGAGTTCCCCATTTCGTTTCGATATGCGTTTTTCCCCCATAGGTGTCATCCGGATGCGCGTGCGTGTGTCCGCCGAGCCATACGTCAACCGCGCCAGGATGCTCTTCAATGTAGTTCTCGAAAGCTTGGGCGTCGGGCTGACTGCCCACGAAATACAGGTAGGACGCCCCCCGGGGTGCACCTTGCGGTTTAAAACCGTGGTAGTGACCTTTCCAGTTTCCGTCACTGTCTTTTCGCAACCCCTCCCATTCCCCGGAGGCCACGGTTGTTTCCTTCAACATATAATGATGCACCGAAATAATAATCGAATCCGGTGCGGATTCCACCATGGATGTCCACCATTCGAAGGTTTCCCCGGAAACCACTCCGGCCGGGTTGCCGCCCAAGTCGCCGCGTCCAATGGTTTGGCTGGGTTCGTTGATATCGCTCATCATAAGGAAGAGAATATTGCCTGCTCGAAACGAATAACGCTCCCAAGTGCCGTTGACGGGAAACGGCCTGCGCCGCGAATCAACCCCTGAACATTCCGTGTGTTTGCCCATGGGATCCACCCACTTACGCCACCACCACGCCTCCGGTTCGTCAAGGCCGCTGCGGTCATGGTTCCCGCACACGTTGTAAACGGCTTCCCGGGGGTGCTTCTCCAAAGCGTTGAACTGCCTTACGACTTCTTCCCCTTCCGAATCCTCCGGTACGGACTGCCCGCCGGACATGTCGCCGACATCGATCGCGATGTCCCAGTCAAACGGCGGACCGCCTTCTTCCCCGCCGCGTTCCGACGTGTGCAGCGCCTCGGCAAGGCTCTCTCGTCCATGCCTCAGATCGGTTTCAACATGCGCGTCCCCGAATACCCACAGTGAAAAAATGTCCGTTGACATAACGCTGTCCTTCAAAATCCGATATGGTCAATCTCAAAAACTGAATCTACTACGGATTGACTCGGCATGCAAGGACATCCGTCTCGGTCTGCCCGTGTCCACTTCCCCGGACGACGATTACTCTCCATACCACCGCTGCCAGACCCATCCTCCCACGCCGATCAGAGGGAATCCGCAAGCCGGCACCAGCATGACCAGCCACATCATTTGTTCGCCGAGGCGCTCGATCAGTATGCCCATACCGATAAGAAGCAGAAACCTAATCATGCTCGAAATGACGCCCGCAACTGCCATGCCCGCGCCGAAGCGCCGGCGGTCCGTGCGCAGCAAGGTGCTGACCATGGCCGGATATTCGCACGACCAACAGAAACTTGCGACGATGTATCCACACGCCGTCAGAAGGTAATCTCGCGAAAGAATCCCCCCAATAAGTATGCCGCCGCCAAGCAATCCCGGCACAATCATAAACATCCGCCTGCCCACCCGGTCGGGCAACGCCGCGAGAACGCCCCGCGCAAGCAGGTACGCCAGGCTGTGCGCAGACATCACAAGACCGGGCGCAATCAATGCGGCGTGGAACGAACGGCTTTCCAGAAACCGCGCCATCCAGACATGGATGGTACTGTCGGATATCCCATGGACCGCAATCAATGCGGCAAGAAAAAAGGAGTGCCTCGGCAGCAACAGGTCGCGCCAATGCCAGGAGCGATTGTCGCTCGATGCAGGGGCATCGCCGGCGGAGAGTCCAGCATGGGCACGCTTGCGATAAATGAGGCTGGAAACCAGAACAATGCTGCCGACAATGAAAAAAGGGAGGTGAAGGATATGACGAAACGCGATGGTTTCACTTCTCCTCGCAAGTGTCAAAAACCCTTCCGCAACCAGCGGAAACATCATTCCTCCCGCGCTGGTGGATGCCAAATTCAACGACAGCACCTGGCGCTGATTGTTGGGGAAAAGTTTCCCCAGGTACGCACTGACCGCAATGAACAGGGGGCCGCTGAAAACACCCGCGATCCCTGCGGCCACGGCAAAAGGCCAGAAGCGTTGACCCGCAAACGCCACTACGAACATGGACGTGCCGAGGCCTGTAAGGCCAATCCGGATCATCCGCCGGGGTCCCCACCGGTCGATCAATTGTCCTCCGAGAAGAATACTGATAAGGCTGGGGAGCGCACTGATGCTGAATAGAAATCCAAACCGCGCATCGCCAATCTGCAGGTAATTCTTGAAATGGCTGCGAAAAACAGGAAGTACCTGGTGGTACCCGGCAATCACCACGAGCACTGTTATGACGAGAGCATAAAAGAGATGGCGGCGAAAGCGGGTCCGAGCAGACGACAGGGGAGGTCCCGCGGTATCCTCGGACTTGTTGTTGCGCGCGTGGTCGGCGTCGACCGCGGACACCGAAGAATGGGTGGATGTCGCCTTCCGTGAGCCAGTGGTAGCCATGATACATTCCGCTGTTTCAGATATTCACGTTTGCGTCACTCTCAAAGGGAATCATCGTACAGGCTTTCCGGCAATCATCAATCGCAGTCGGCATTCAATATCCCGGGAAAAATATGCGAAAAACTGCTTTGTCAGGCGAGAACCGCGAAGAATTCGAACGCGTCTACCCGGACCGGTATCAGGCCACGTGCGGGTCCTGGCGTCCCACCACCCGCAAGGCCGCGTACGAATACCTCCAGTGCGGCGACCTCCGGGAGGGGTTCGCTCGCGTACGCTGTCCCGACTGCGGTCACAACCTGTTCGTCGCCTTTTCTTGCAAATCCTCCAGCTGGAGGACATCTGCCCCTCCTGTCACCAGAAGCGCACTTTGGTCACGTCCATGGTGGAACTTGGGGACGTACATATGTAAGTCGAGGAACTTGGCGAACTTGCGGGCGAACTTGGGGACGTACGTATGTAAGTATCTTGCAATGAGGATGATGGCATTAAAAAGGTGGATAATACATACGTTAGCAAGAATCGTCCATGCGAGGCTATTCGTTTTAACGCTTTCGTGCACTGAGGTACAAACCTGTGTTGTTCCGCTCGACTCCATACGTAGCGGCACTTGCAAACCGAACGTTACGCAGTCACTGTATCAACGGCTAATGAAACGATGGCAGAATAAGGCATGACACCCCTTAGCCTGAATTATTCAGGTTAGAGTGAATCGAGGGGGTCCAGGTGAAAACGCGTCGTCGACAGGACAACGTGCAGATGCCACCGACCGGAAACAGCGAAACAACGGGGAACGACCTCATCGGGGTACTCCGAGCGCGCATTCTGGAGGGGAGCAATGCCGCGTGCTTTATCGAGCGGGAAACAGCCCTGCTCGACTGTGCCGAGCGCGTCCTGGAGTTGCCGGTGGAACAGCGGTACGCCTTCCAGCTGCGTCAGGTGCTGGAGACGGTTTCTACGCCGCTCACGGCACAGGAGGTCTTTGCCGGACGCGCCGTTGAGGCGGTGTGGGAGCGCGCCGAGTCTGTCGCACATGTTCCCGGCGGACGTGGGAGTTCGGGACACGTGACCTTGGATTGGGAGACGTTGCTGGCGCGCGGACTGGCCGGGATCGTTGACACAGTCGAGTCCAATGCCGAGAGGCTGGGCACGCGCGAGGCGAGGCAGTTCGCCGCCAATGCGAGGGCATGCGTCGCTGCGGTCGCCGATTTCGCCCGCCGCTATGCGCGCACCGCTCAAGGCCTGGCCGAACAGGCGACCGATTCAGCAGCACGGCGCCGAATGCTGCGCATTGCCAACGCCCTCGCGCAGGTGCCGACACAGCCGGCACGGGACTTCTTTGCCGCGCTGCAGTCCGTATGGCTGGTGCATTTCGTCACCAGTTGCCTCATCGGCGCGCGCGACTTCGCGTTCGGGCACCTTGACCAGTACCTGCTGCCCTATCTGGAACGTGACCTGAACCGGGGTGCCATAAACCGCGAACAGGCGGTCACATTGTTGGCTCACTTCCTGCTCAAGAGCAACGAAATCACCGGTACGGCCACGTGGAACTACCGGGGAAAGCCAACTCCGTGCCGGGCATCCAAGCAATACCTCATGCTGGGCGGCAACGGCACGAACGCGCTTTCCGAAATGGTC
>JAIPIM010000128.1 GCA_021734725.1 Minisyncoccota bacterium
ACCGATGTATCGTTACCCGTGACCAAATCCACAAACAGATGCTGTGAAAAGAAATCGGCGCCACTGTGACCGAGCGTACGGGCCACGCCTGTATACACTGGCCGACTGGTGTACGCCGGATACATCTCGCCGCGGTGCACTTCAAGCCCGGTGCGCACACCGTCAACGGCAGTTGCGTCCTGCTGCTCGAACATACGTAACCGGCCGCCGTCCCCGCACACGACAAGCTCCTCGAAAGCCGTGGGGCTGAACATGCAGAGATCAAAATTAGCGCGGATCTCGTTCTCGTATTCAACGATAACCGCGGCATTATCCAGAATATCCGCTGGCTTGCCGTCGTACTCGAAGCCTGGATACGCGGCCGCTTGACTCCCGCTGGCGAACACACGAACAGGCAGACTCTCTGCCATTAGATTGAACAGATCGAAGTAATGGCAGCATTTCTCGACAAGAGTCCCTCCAGAGTACTTGCTGTATTTGTTCCACTGCCCGACTTTGTCCAGAAACGGCCCGCGGTGCTCCCGCATGGCAATGGTTTTCAAATTGCCCACTGCACGGCGGCGCTGTATCGTGTCGAGCGCTTCCCGTGTTGTTGCTTTATAGCGATATTGAAGCCCCACCTGCATCGGCACATCGTGTTCACGAATCAGCCTGACAATGGCTGCCGTGTCCGAAAGGGTGGCGGCCATTGGCTTTTCGAGGTACACCGGCTTACCTGCTGTCAGCACGTACTCAAGCACCTGGTGGTGCGTGTGATTGGGAGTACATATGATAAAGCCGTCAACCACCGTGTCCGCAACCGCTGCATCCAGAGACGGATATACAGTTGGAGCAATGTCCGGTGTAAGTTCCGCGCACAGACCGCGGGCGGCGTCTATACTGCGGGCGTGAGTGTCGAAGAGTCCGGTAATACGACCGCGTCCCTCAGCGGCGGCGCTGCGAATGTGACCAAGGCCGTTGATTCCGCAACCGATCACCGCCAGGTTGCAGCATGGCTCTACGGTCTTGAAAAAATAGCGATCTTCATCGTCCAGATACTTGAATCGAGGATCGGCCACAGTTGCTCGACTGTAAGCCACGGGGTGGGATTGCATGCTGATAGTATCTCCTTGCGGTTGCGGTTCCTGGGGCTTGGTTGAAGCCCGTCACGGTTCGATCTCAACACGTCCATTGTCTGGCATAACCTCGTTCGTGGTTCGCACCTGAACGAAGAACACAAATACCTGGATCACTGCTGAGCCAGGCTACCTACCCATACGTCATGCCCGGAGATGAAAACAGTAAACGAATTGTCCTCCGATAGATCGAGTGTCTGCGTTTTCTCGTCCCGTACGTGGGTAAGCTTTACAGGGGCCGATGCTAAACCCAGATGCCGCGCGTCAATCATGATCTTGGCGTATTTTGCATCACTCGACCGATTGACCGCGAATGCCACGTATGCACCGTCCGGGCGCTTCCAAAGGTGCGTCAGTACTCCGGGTGTATCCGTTCGTATCAGATACGACACCTGCACAATATCGAGAATCCAGGTAAGTATCCGCGGATCGGGGTTGCTTCCAATATAAACAATCTTCCCCTCGCCAACGGATCTGATGTAACCTGCCGGAAAACTTTTGTGCTCATGAGTGCTGAGCTTGATATCAACCAATTCCTGCTTTGCCTTAGAGGACAGACCAACCCTTATTGGTGTGTATCCGTCCGGCACGTTAAGAAACCCGGCAAAATGGACTTTCCGGTTGTTGTGACCACCTGTTTCGATAGCGATTTCGTGCCGTCCACACCCGATGCTCACCGGTAGATTAACCGGTCTTATCATGTCCGGCTCAGGCATGGTAAATGGATTGATGCATGCGCCGTACTCGTCGTATGCGGGGTAATGACTGAAAAACACCAGGGTTCCCCCTTGTTCGACGTAGGTTTTCAGTTTCGGGTATAGGCGTGAAGGTAACCACGAAGCGCCACCGTAGACTACAAGGTCCGCCTCAATCGGCTTGTAGTCCGGGTCAACCAGCGAAAAATCGATATCCGCTTCCATAAGGGCGTCCCACACCCGCGTCCAGTTGCCGCTTTCCGTGTACCGATGCCCCTTGTGGGTGATCAACGAGCAGGTGTGCGTGCTCTCCAGTTCCGCGACATGGACGGCATCGGCGACTTTCAGCGCTTCCCGGATCCCTTCCGCGTAAGGTGTTTCCTCGCCAAACTGGTTGATGGCGCCGCAGGCCCAGCCATCCCGATCAACGAGCGTATACCAGTTCCATGCTTTCATGCCATTGGCCATGTACATGAGGTAATCAAACGTATTATTCTGCGGTTTGGGCGCGAATTTCAGCCGATTCGCGAGCCCGCCGGTGGGATGCCCAATGCCCATTTCCGCGGCATATCCTATGCCGTCCGTGTCGTGCAGCGTCATCTTAAACGACTCAAGATACCATCGAAAATCATTGTCGAACTCGGGTTCCGAAGGGTCGAAATACAAACGATGCCGGTGGAGACCGTCAACGCCGGCCAGGTCGACGTTCTGACGGTTCAGATGGAAGTTCTGCGCGTACGGTTGCCAGCCGTTCATGTACAGGGGTACGTTAACGCCCGCCGCGCGATACATGGCGGCGTTCTTGGCAATGATTTCCGCACCGCACCATTCAACGAATTTCTGCCCGTCGATCAGACGCTGAATGTATTTTTCGTCCGGGAGAAGCCGTCCGCTGAGCATGATGTCGCGATTGACATAGCACTCTTCGAAATAGACACAGCAATCATCGAAGTCCGAAAACGATGCACGCCACTTTCTGTTGAGTGCGGCAATATCATCGTCGTACTGTGTCCGGAGCCATTGCGAAAACAAACCGTCTCGCGCCGCGGCGCCAAGCTCTTCGGCCCTGAGCTCCAAATCGGGCCATGGCTCGTTATCCACCTGGACCAGAACAATGTGCCCACCGTTCGTGGCAAGAAAGGGATGCATTACCTCGCCGACTGCTTCGATATAGTCTCGGCTCGCCTCCAGAAACGAGGAGCTCAGCCGATGCATACCCTGAGTGCGCGACGGTGGTCCCCCTCCCGGCCATTCCGCGTAGATGAAAGGGCCGGGACGCATGATGACGTACAGCCCCAAGTCCCGCGTCAGTCGCAGAAAACCCGCTAAATCGGTCTCCGGAGATACCCTCCCCTGAAAATCGAACTCCCCCGACGCCTGCTCGTGGAAACTCCAGGCCACATAGGTGCTGACGATTTTCAACCCCATCCCGCGACTTGTCTCGAGTATACGTTCCCAATTGCTCCGCTGGGTCCGCCAAAAGTGAAATTCTCCACTGATCAATGGGAGGTAGCTGTCGCCGACACGGATTTGGTTGTTCTCAATACACACAGTACGTGCCATAACAAAACGTTCCCTTCCAAATCTCTACCATGCTTGTGACTTCTCTCCCGAAACTTGAAGGATGAGTCCACTCTAAAAAGTCGAGATGGCCGTAATCCAAGGTTTCGGGTTTCTGGTGTCAGGTTTCGGGACAAACATCGCAACCATTTGCAGGACTGTCACTTGTATCTTCTGAAACCTGACACCTGAACACTGAAACCTGCGACGTCCGGAGGCGTATTATGCGTTGTTTCCGCCAAAACCGTACTTCTGGCGTGGGCTCACGATCATTCCTGTCAATCGGCATTGACAAGAGGATGTTCCAAAAGCTTTCGCACGTCATGCACGTAGACGGCAATCTCACTGGCGCGCAACGCACGATCGACCACAATGAGTTCATCAATGGTCATGGGATGAACTCCGCCGCTGATCTGGGGGCCGAATATTACGGAGTCGGTGTCACCCTCCCGAAAAGTCCGGCCCTGGACCTGTATGGACTCATACTGCCCGCCGTCCCAGTACACATCGACGGTTCGACCGCCACTGACGCTGATGGCTACATGATGCCAGGTTCCCGGTTTGAACCATACATTCCGCCCATGCCAAGGCTTGCTCCAGTTGGCCATTGCAGGGAACCCCCATACCTGGTGTATACTGGTCGGCCGCCTCAGGTTCGCCCATTTTCCTTTGCCGTGAACAAACGTTCGGATGAAGCGCTGGGCATTACTTTTGTAAATATGCAGAAGAGCGAACGACGTGGTTTCGACCATCGGAGCATCCAACCTCCACCACATCATAACAGTTATCGGTTCATGCACGGACAAAGCACTGCTCCGTATCTCCACCAGCCGTGTAGGCTTTTCGTTCCCGGAAGCCGTGGCAAGACCACGCCCGGCGAGACCATCGGTGATTTTAGCATTGTCGACCCATAATTGGCCATCGATCTCATCGATCTCGGGCACCGCCTCACCATGCTCAAACCGCTGGTAAAAAACCACCCGACCGGCCCAGCCCGGATCAAGCAGAAGGAAATCACGTGCCACGGGGGAGACCTTTTCACCCGCAACAACCCCTCCCCCAGCCAAAAGTACGCAGACAGCGGCCAGTCTGCATACAAGCACCATAATAGGTTTCATGCTCATGTTTTCATTCTCTCGTGCGCGGGGACAGTCCAGGGTTGCCGACGGCTAAGGCCACCCTCCTTATTCACCAGCGCCCGCTTCAGGCGCGTTGGTGAACCGCAGCAGTCGGATATCGTGTTTTTTCAGGGGCAACGTAAAGGCGCCGTCCGTAAGCGTATAATGCTTTTCGGTCTCAACGTCGGTTATGCGTACATCGTCCGCCAACTTAAGCGCCGTCAGGTCCGCGCGCACTTCGACATTGAGGTCGTCGCGCGAATAGCTAACAACAGCCGCCAGTGCTTCCTCGCCCGGCACGCTGTAGACAATCGTTAACGCATCGGGATGTTCCGCTTTGACCGGCTGCGCACGATCCTGCCAGTACTTGTAAACCTCAAGCTTCGGGTCGTCGAGCATGGCGAGCATCGGTTCAGCCAAGGCCTCCCGCAAGCTTTTGAATGCGGCCATGCCGAAGCCTCCACGGCCATCGAGTTCATGCAGAAGCCGTACCGCGGTGTAGGTACGCGCCATCCAGACATCATCCCTCGGACACCCTTTGTCGCGCAACAAGACGGGCCAAGTCCCGGCCGCCTCGCCGCTGCTGACCAGTTGCGTGTACTCTCGCGTAAACCGGTCTTGCACGTCACCCTGGCCATACTTCCATTCCCAGTCATACTGCAACGTGGCGAAACTGAGCAGAGGAAGCGGGCTGAAACTCGTCATGTGAACCATGGTAATCGGCGGCATACCGCGTTCGTTCATCATGATAAATGTGCGCTTAACCAGTTCGCGCAAACCCCAGATACCGGTGGCCGGGCTGACGGTGCCGTCAGCCCGACGATAGGCCGGGGTCATCTCGGTGTTGAAAGAGGGACGGAAAAAGTAGTTGTCCCAGTACACGCCCTGATTGTTGGCAATCTCGAACGACCGCGCGTACCAGTAGAGATTGTAATCAATGAAGGACGGGGTCGGCACCACTTTGATTTCACGCTTGCCAATGCCTTTCCCGATGGACCGCAAATCGGTTAACATCCATTCATCCTTGAACGTCTGGAATTCCGGAAACTTCTGGGCGCTGGCACGATTGTAGTAGAAAATCATTTTCTTGCCATATCGCATTCGCAGGTTGGCTTTCGCCGTATGTACCCATTTTTTCACCATCGCCTCGCCGTACGGCTCAAGGTACCGTTTGCCGTATTGAGCAACGGCTTCTCGCGTCGGGTAATCCAGTTTTTCGCGATTGCCGCGTCCCATCATCTCCCATAGATAAAGATCTTTTCCGGCCGGGTAAACGGACGCGGCACTGCGAATGGACAGCCAGTTGATGTCGGTACCCACCTGGGTGTAGACTCCCCTGTAAAAACGGTGGCGCCACCAGTTCGGATTGTCCGCGTCCAAATTCAAGCGTGGCTTAACCGGTGCGGCCAGCATGCCGAAGGTGATGGTTCGCGGTTCATCAATGACCGTGGGTGTGTTAATCAGGTGTACACGAAGGATGACTTGATTGCCGCGTCGCACGACATCCAGGTTGGGCTTTGCCGAGTCCCATCCCCAGCCGCGGTCGTTCTCGGCAAACCAGCAGAGTCCGCGCACGGCGCTGCCCAGGTAGATGTAAGGACAAAAATTATCGGGCAGATCGTCGCAGGCAACACTGCCGGCATCCCAGACAACACCCTCTCCGTCCGGAAGTTGTTGCGTTACCGAGGCGCGAATACGGTCACCGTTCGCGTGAATCAACGATGCACTTTCACGGCTGAACGGGATCTCCAGATCAAGCGTGTCAACGGCGGTTCCGTTAGTGGGATGCAGGGTCAGCTCGACCTTGACACAACCGTCGTAGTCCCAGGTTTGCCGCGACGTTGCCTTGAGGGAACCGGAGTGGAAGGCGGCCTCGGTTATAACCTCGTGCGCTTCCGCGCTGACAACGGTCAACTCACCCGCGGCCATTGGGACCTCTTTTCCGTCGATGACCGCGTTGTACTGCATGGGGTCAGCCAAGATTGGTTTCGTCACGCCCGTGTTCCGGCAGGTAGCGTCAATCTGGTCCACCAACCCAAGATCATTCAGGCGATGCTCGCGCAAGACAGTGGTCAGCTTGTTCTCTTTAACCGTGATCGGTTCGAACGGGGCGTACACCTTGGTCGAGCGACCGGTCGGCACATGCTCCCACGGAAAATGCTTACGCTCGAAATGCTCGATCACGGGTTCCTCCGGCGTATTTTCCCCTTGAATCGTTGTAACAATCTCGTAGTCTTCCCCTTTTAATTCAGGAAGGAGGATACGCTGTTCCTGACGACCATTTTCAAACTGGCCGACCGGAAAGTCCACAACCTTGATGTCCTCCCCGCTCCAATGGTCCCGGATCGCGGCGGTTACTTGATGCGGCTCGGCGTCCTCGCTCAACCCGTTAATGTCCAGAACCAGACGCAAAAGGTTTTTGTACGGATAATATGCAAACGACACATCCAGCGGCACAGCATCTTCGACCTTTCCGGCAACCCACCGAGGAAGCGCATCGGCCTTGTTCCATTTCACCTTACGGGCGTAATAAACAGTATCCCCGTCGACACTCGTGACTCGGGCTCGCAATTCAAAGATTGTCGTTGGATCGCTTGCCTCGATCGGGATCGAAAGTTCACGCGTTGCACCAGGTTCCAGGGTCACGGATTCGGCCCGTTCCATCTCAGGCATGACATCCCGAAAAAGCTTCAGGCTTGCCCGTACATCGACTGGATCATCGGTCGGATTATGCATCCGCAGAATTTGCCGATGCGGCGTCCAGGCAGGATGGTTTTCGTAGCGGAACGTCACTGCGGGAGCCGGAGCTTCCACGAACGTGAAACGTACGCCGCTCGACTCGTAGTCACCCCCCGACAGTGAACTCCACTGCCACGGCAGCTTCCAGTCACGGGCCAAGTTAATGCGCCAGACACCGTCGGTGGTTTTTCGATCTTTCGCCACCGTGTTCATCGAGTCTATCGGAATCGCGCACTCGAAGTGCCACCAACCGTCGTGCATGCCGTGCGCTTGCCGCCAGTTCCCGATCCAAGCCTCCGTTTCGTCCGGGCGCCCAAGCTTGTGGATCTTGTAGCCTCCCCTGCCCAGCGAGTTTGCCAGAAACTGGTACGTGACACGGTCTGTCTCGTCGGGCCTCGGGTTGACAAACACCTCCAATGCATCGTCCCGCACCACCAGCAGCGAGTCACGCTTGACGGCGGCCGTTAACGCCCCCTCGTCCGGAAGCCGACTGGCAATGGCCACGTACAGCGTGTCGCTTGTCGCGCCGACCCAACCGCGCACGCGCCGTTCCACCAGCTTCCCGCGCATGCCGAGAAACCCGTCGAACCCATGCGCCGCGTCCCATTCCGCCTCCTCAATCGAACCGTCAACGACTGGCGCTTTACGAAAGAGCGGAGTGACTATTGTTGCTGGGGGAGCATCTGAATCTTGCGCGCTGACGGCAAAACCGCCTGCCAACGCGACCCACGCAATGGTCGCGCACACTTTTTTCGTAAACAAGGTCATGGTCTGCTGCCTCTCGTTCTTTTGGGCTGTGTGTAGTGTCAAGCCAACTGGACGGATCGGACGGATCCCATCAGGTCAAGGGGAATAAGGCCCGTTCATGCTGCGTTCAAATCCAGACACTAAGCCTTCCGAATGCGCGAACGCCGCAAGAGGACCAATCCTCCCAGGCTAAGCAATGTCAGACTTGCCGGTTCCGGAATAGTCAATTGAATGTCCCAACTGTGGATTCCGTAACCGTCGTTTCCACTCGTGAAGACAGTACTCGCCGCCAAAGGAGCAAACGGTCCGAATACATCCGGAGATGTATTGGGAACCGGGTAGTAGAAGCCACCATTCACGTTGATAAAGTTCCCGTCCGCCACCACGTAAGTTTCCAGACCGGAAACACCACCGGACCAAGGTGCTGCAACCGGAGAAGTACCATCCAGCCCACGCTGCATATTGGAAATCGTCATCGTTACAACTTCGTTGATATTCCGCATCTGCCCATTTACAATCCCTATGTAGTAGTTACCGCTGCTGCCGGCCTGCAGCTCCGTGATGTTATGCGGACTGCCGGCCTGGGTGCCCGACAGGGTGAAGGTGAAAGCCAGCGTGTCATCGTTCCCCCCTACCCCGTTCAGGTCGAGATTGCTGAGCTGCACGTTCCAGGTATGTGTCGGGGACGTATTGTTGGTGATGTCGGCGATACCGGTAATAGTCGGCGTCTGAGAAACGCCGTCAACAATAACGGACGGGGTTCCAGCCTGTGAGTCGAACCCGCTCAGGCTGATTTCGTTGACAAGCGCGGACCAACCAGGCAATGTCAACGTGAGCACGGAGATAAAGACAGTGATGCCCAGAACTCTCTCTTGCATGTTGCCCATGATGCGTTTCCTTTCTTTGCCGTTACGACTCGAAGTACTCATAGTGTGGTCTCCTTTGCTTTCTTGTTCTCTAATGCACGCTTCACTGTCGGGTTGGTTGAGGTCGGGTTTCCATTGCATGTCGTTGCCTCCTTTGCCTATTTCTACACAAGCGCTACGCTGAGTTCCTCGTCCACCGCGGGAACCATGTGCGCGGCATCTTGTTCGCTCAGCCGAGGAACAATCCGCTCGACGTGGTCAGGTAACTCAGGATAGCGAAGCCGGTCAATGAATATCCGCACGGCACTGTCCGCGAGCTTCGCGTCGTCCAGTTCATAGTGGAGAATTGGCAATGCAAAAGCAAGGGGGGCGGAACTGTGCGTGACGACCGCCATCGTCGGGGCATAGTCTGATTCCAGCCGCAATACCTGTGCCAGACCAAGCGCAATGTGGTCGTCTGAAATAATCAGGCTGTCCGGCCGCTCGTGAGGCGGGCACCCGAGAAGAATACCGGCCGCGTTCCGCCCTCCCTCAAGCCCGCAAACACCGGCGTCGATCTGCTCAAACCGAGTGCCGGGTATCGTCGAGGCGACGGCTTGAGCACTGTCCTGAAATTGTGTTCTTCCCTGCCTGTAATCCGCCGTCACAATGGCAAGCCGCTTTCCGCCGCGTCGGTGAAGCTCCTGGACGGCCTCGCGGCCAAACCCCCCTTCGTCGATCACACTGCCCCGGGGGGCCGTCTGCCACGATGTGCTGTAGCACACGGGAATGGTCCTTTCCAACAGGGCCCTCTCGTCCGCACCGTTCAATGGACCAAGCATGATCAGCCCGTCGACCAGCCCCCCCTCGATATCCTCCGCCAAATTCAGGTAGTCGTGCAAGCGGTTGGGCTTGTGCAGTTCGTTGTGCACACGAACATAGGCACGGCAGTGACACCCCGCAACCGCCAGCCTCTGCTGCAGCAGAAACGTTAACTGCGTGTGAAAAGGAGACGGCAGAAAGGTCAATTCCCAATTCAGCAACAACCCCACGGTCCACGCCGATAAATCACCCGCAGCGGGGTCGACAACAATCGTTCCCACACGTGACTTCCGTGCAACTATCCCGTCAGCCACAAGACGGCTCATGGCACGGGAGAGACTTGAGTTGCTAAAGCCCAGTTGACTCCGAAGTTCCTGTTGTGGCGGTAGCTTATCCCCACTGCGAAGCCCGCAACGATGGATCTCCTGAATCAATCGCTTATACGCGGCTTTCTCACGTGTCACCGCCCCCTCCCAGCTTGGTGATTGACGTTTCATAACACCCCTTTTAGCCGTCGAGTCTTTGTGGCGAATAATCCCGTTCAGCGTGCCCGTCTGATAGAAACAACTCTCATGGTGCGGCCTCGGGTAAAACGACCTGAGAACCCAATCATACCGTCGCGTCGGTATAATTGCAAACGAACCAATAAAAAAATCTTCGGCGGCCGATGTCAAGTAACCATACAGGCCGCTGAATGACGGTCATCCGGTTGATGGCATACCGATGATGCGGTATAGTAACAGCCGTACCACAAAACCTCGCCTGAAGCTTGAAGGCTGAGTCCATTCCAAAAGGCACTAAACAATGAATCAAATTCGTATCGGGATCATCGGTTGTGGAAACAATGGCTGCGGACACGCA
>JAIPIM010000129.1 GCA_021734725.1 Minisyncoccota bacterium
GCCGACGCCATGGGCTGGAGCGGGGGGTGGGTGCGCACCCCCAACCTTGACCGCATGGGCGCCGGAGGCGGGCGCTTCACCAGTGCCGTCACCAATACACCGGTCTGCATCCCAGCGCGGGTATCGCAGGTTACCGGTCACTATCCGCACAATACGCATATATGGGACAATTTTCGTCATGATCTCCCGGCGGAAACGCGTACTTGGTGGCAAGCCATACGAAACGCCGGATATCGCACAAGTATCTTTGGCAAGACTCATCTCCATCATCATTCCGGAGACCTGCGCGACCGCGAGCATTTGGTCCATGCGTACGGCATGGATGACGTGAACGAAATCGGCGGCCCCCGTGCCAGCGCACGATGCGCGAGTCACATGACCGAACGCTGGGAAAAACTCAACCTTTGGCGGAAGTACAAAGACGACTATGCGGAACGCTTCAGGAGCAAACCCTATGTAGCACACCCGTCCGCTCTCCCGCTAACAGAATACGCCGACGTCTATGTCGGACAGCAGGCAAAAAACTATCTTCAGAATTACGACCGCGACCAACCTTGGTTCTGCCACGTCAGCTTCGGCGGTCCACACGAACCGTGGGATGCCCCCGAACCGTACGCAAGCATGTACCGTCCGGAAGACATGCCGATACCCATTGCGTCCCACGAAACATTGCACGGCGATGAATTAAGTGGCTTGATTGGACGGAAACTGGCGCGGGCAGCACAGAATCCCCCCATACCGTCACCGAAAGATATCGCCGCCATGCGCGCTAATTACGCCGGGAATGTCACGCTCATCGACGACCAGATCGGCGAAATCCTGGAGGTCATCGAACAGCGCGGTGAACTGCACAATACCGTGATTGCATTTTCCTCGGACCACGGGGAGATGAACGGGGATCACGGGCTGATCTACAAGGGGCATTTTCTCAATGGCGCGTTACGCGTACCCCTGCTGATGCGAACACCGACAACCGCCGCGGAAAAGCCCGTTACCGACAAAACTTGCGATTCCCCTGTTGAATGGTTTGATATCGGTCCCACTCTGGTCGAACTAGCCGACGGCAAACTCGAACATCAGCAGTTCGCCAAGTCCCTCTGCCCGATGCTGGAAGACCCGAACCGTGAACATCGAGCTTTCGCAGTCTCGGAAATCAGCGGCGAAGTCATGCTCATGGACCGGCAATGGAAGCTCATGTTTAACTGCCGCGGTGAACCTTACCTCCTGTTCGATCAACTCAACGACCCTCGGGAAACTGTCAACTCTTTAGATAAACCTCAAAACAGGGAACTCGTGAACCGGATGACTGAAGCCTTGCTGGCACACTTCATACAAACCCAAGTCGACCTGAGCTCAAAGCGGGACGAAGCCGTCGGGGCAAGAAGTTGATCCCAGTGAAACGCATCTGAGAAACTGCAAATCCGTTAACCCAAAGAAAATACAGAAGCCATAAAAACCGAACTCCGCTTCCCCGATGGGGCTCTGACGTATTTTAAACACGAAGATGGTCACCTTGAGCCGCGCCAGCACGCCTTAGGCACCGCCTTCGCCATCCTCTCGGGAACATTGGAGAATGATGAAGCGGTACGGGCTATCGAGAATTACCCCGTTCTCGCACACGGAGTACCGTTGCACCATGCTCAACCAAGAATGCGCGTCGCTGGTCGACGGCCTCGCGTCCGGCTTTCAAAAGCAAATCTTGCTGGGCCTCGGTTATATACAGTGAGGTTCCCACCGCCCGCGAGTCATCCTACAACACTGTATTGGGAATGTCTTCCGCATCCTCTTCACCTCCGTTGCGGCCCGAACCGACGAGCGAATCAAACTCGCGTTGCACGCGCCGCATGAATCCGCGAACTTTTTGTTTCCGAATTGCTTCGACTTCCTGTTCGAGATCGTCAAACCGCCGCACCGTCTCCGGTTTAAGCGTACCGAAGCTTATCAATGCAACGTGAATCGGTGTTCCCACACCCCCTGCCTCTGCCAGACGTTGCTGCTGAACCAGCGTCTGTTCAAGCCGGTTCCGTGCACTGTCCAGAGCTATCTTCATAATACGGATGGCCATTTCCGGTCCCGAAGGAGATGCCTGCCACTGGGATCGCGGCTGCGAGATACCTTTGTAAGCGTCAATAACCAGTAGAATTTTATGCTTTGCGGAGTCTTGGCGCAAAACTTCAAATGCCGTGTATATACCCTGGTTGTCGACCAGACCTCCATCCACCAAATGGAGATACGGATTCAACGGGTCGACGGTGTCGCGACAAGTGAATGTGGTGGCCGGGATCAACACCGGGAACGAGGCACTGGTCTTTAATCCGACAGCCAGCGGCATCCGACCGGGGTCCGCCGTCAAGTCGACTTCCTCAAACCGATGCGTGCATGCTTTAACGTCATACTCGCGTAACAATCCGGGCGTGAACACGAACCGGCAGCCGTTTTCGTAGATCGTTGCATTGGCAAACCAGTACGGAAGGGTGACCGGTGCACCGCTTTCCTTGGGTCGAAAAATGTCGTTTAACGTGAGCGACCGAGTGCCGGCCCTGTAGGAAGCCCCCAGCAGAAAATCGTCAAATGTCTCCTCAAGAAGATCCCCCGCGTCGTGAAATCCAATGCACTTCGGAGTAACGGCCGCCTCCAAAAGCGTGATTTGGTAATCCCGTCGGAGATTCTTAAGGTAACGTCCGTCTGCCTGTGAAAGCGCATCACGAAAACTGTAAGAGCGACTGTCACCGTAGTCCATTCGCGTGGACAGGTACACTGCCACGGGAAACCCACCGCCTGAAACCGTTGAAAAATAGTCAACTTCGTTAAGCAGGTTTACCGGCTTACCATTGTCCAGCGTAAACTCCTCCAAGGCAAGTAAGACACCCGCGGCAAAATTTCCGGCGCGATGCCCCCCGCCTGAGATTGCGACGGCCAACGCCAAGTCCTCGTGTTGGTCCGGGCGAGTTTGAACACTTTGATAACGGCTCAAATCAACGCGAGGCGGTGTGAATCCCTGCATCGCATGATCGCGTCTGGTGTCACGTGTCCAGGCACCCAACGTTGCGTGCGTTAACAAGCAAAAGAAAAGCCACATACATACTACTTTCCCGAGACCGCGTACCATCGTCCGGGAATAAAAACTCGCATTGTGACACAGTGCGCTAATCATGGTTATAGAATACGTTGCCGGGTACGCAGTTCAAGTAGCTTGTGGACATTCATACTTAACAGGATATTGTGTGGGCAGATGGCAACTCCAGTCGCGATCACGAAATAGTACATCGGTAATCGAAGATACAGGAGACAGGCAAACTATGAAACCATTACCTTTCCTTGCAGCCGTACTCATTATCACCCTTCAAGGTTGCACCCCGCCCACTGACAGGCAAAAAACGGGTGCAACGGCAGTGCTCAATCTCGACCGCGTTGCAAACGAACTCGGCTGGAGCCAACAGATCAATGAGGCCTTACAGAGCAAGGACAAGGCTCTCGGAGCTCAGTTGCAGAGAATGCAGAGCGAGTTTCAAACTCAGATCGCAAGCAAAGCGAAAGAATTCGGCGAAGCCCCGACGGAGGGACAGGAAAAACAGCTGCAGCAAATGATGCAACAGGCCAATCAAGTCTACCAGCGTGCCTTGGCCAGTGCACAACAGGATCAGCAAAAACATCGCCTGCAGCTCATCAATGCCATCCGACAGGCAGTCCGGCCAATTGCTATCGATGTCGCAAAAAGCAAAAACTGCAGCGTAGTTCTCCTCATGACAGACAGTGTCTTCTATCATGACCCTGCTACCGACATCACCGATGAGGTAATTACCGAAGCACAGACCGCGGACTTAAGGCCGCTTGAGGCCCCCCTGGAAGAAACCACCGATAAGGAAAGTGCTGCCACATCCAGTGGGAACACCACCGCGGAATCTGACCAAGCTACCGGGACAGAATAATCAGACCATCAGACCGAACGGCATACTCGCCCTAATAATATGCACTGCTCAGCTTATAGTAGTGATTTGAGTCTTTGAGGTTGACAAAGTAGTCTACCACAAAGTGTCTGGCGGCTTTCTTTCCGGAACAAGATCCCTGCTCGCAAGATGCTTCTGGACTTCCTGCGGCGCCAATTTTGTGACGTCTTTCGCGTATTCAGAAAGAGTCACTCCCTTCAGTGGAAGGTCTTGCAGTTCACGGCGTAAATGTCCCAACATTCGTCCATTCGACGCGACAATCAAAGAGCGTGCGCCCAACCGTTTTGCCCGCTGAACGCTTTCCTGTGCCACACGTTGCGCAAAACGTCGCTCAAATTCCCCTAAGTGTTCCGCGCGATGGTCGTCGTAACCATGCGCCATACCGCCGACCGAGGAACGGTTTCGGCCGGACTTGGTCTCGGCAAAGACTTCGCCTTCATCCATTTCATTTTCGGGATTCACCAGGACATCGCCTTCTATCAAGTTAGGACCGGATTCATATTCGGGATCGTCCGCCTGCTGAAGCGTAAAGAAACGTGCCCGACTCGCATCAGCCACCACAACAAAATAATCTGTCATTACAGGGTTCCTTTCCGTTTCTTTATCAAGATTAGGGGCACAGGTCCGAGAGATCCTTGATCGTTCCCCCTAATCTCATTCTGTGACACTGTCATTTCTCCGATTTTGACGTGTGATGCCTTTCCAGATCTTTTCGCATAAGGTCATTCCAGACAGAGCCTAAACGTCCCTGGGTTCGAAAAAAGCCCCGCCCTCACCCGAACTCTCTAATGTACTCTATCATTCACGCGGTTTTTTTTCAATGTTTTGGGGCGGCTCCGCCTGAGAGTGATTGAAAATCGGCGGACTTGTGCTACATAATTACACTCAGTCAAACAACCAAAGGGAATAGGGAAAGGCTATGGACAGCTCGACAACATATATAGCACCGAAAACAATTCCGCCTTTAGATCCCGGGTTTCGTCCGCCGGTTTTGACGCACCGACAATTTCTGTCCAATGTGGAGGCCTCCGGAAACGCTCGACCTCTTTCGCTTGCCATCGAAGACGATACGGGAAGACGCCTCTGCTATCGTACTCGACTTTTTGCGCCGGATCACCCACAGGCTTCCGCCAATACCTTCTATGCGGAACGACTGGCCAAGTATCTTCTCTGGCAGCACGGCGGCTGGAAACTTATGGTCGGCGGGGCACCCGATATTGCCAACCATCTGCAGGAAATCTACGCCCCCTCCGGACCACGTGCTTTTGACGCAGAGTTCTGGGGATCGAGGATCAATCAACGTCCTTTCTCCGTGGTGGCACTGCAGACGGACGAAATACCCGAAAGTACAACCGACGCAGGCAGTGCGATTTCACCAGACTGGAAAGGTTGGCGTATCGGTTTCGATCTCGGCGCCAGTGATCGTAAGGTGGCTCTTGTCAAAGACGGCACGCTGGCCCTCACTGAGGCGGGTGAACCTGTCCTCAGCACAGAGCTTCCGTGGGATCCACGCCCGCAGACCGATCCGCAGTGGCACTACGATAAGATTATGGAGCTTCTGAACCTGGCGAATTCCACGCTTCAGAAAGTTGATGCCAGCGCCACCATCACCGCTATCGGGGGCAGTTCTGCCGGTATCTACAGCAACGGCCGAGTGCGTATGGCCTCCCTGTTTCGAGGAATCACTTCACGCGAACAGTTTGAGGCCAAGGTCGCACCTCTGTTCGAACGCATCGCAAAAGATTGGGGAAACATCCCGTTTCGAATCGAAAACGATGGCGATGTGACCGCTTTAGCCGGGGCCATCGCGTTGAACGAAGGCGCTGTCCTGGGACTCGCCATGGGATCCTCACTCGCGGCAGGTTATGTGGACGAAAAACGCCGGATACGTGGATGGAAAAATGAATTGGCATTTGCACCGGTGGACTACAACCCGGACGCCGCTGTCGATGAATGGTCCGGCGACCGCGGCGTCGGTGCCAATTACTTCTCGCAACAGGCTGTCGCCAGACTCATTCCAGAAGCTGGACTTTCCATGCCGGATATTCCGGACTCAGACCTTCCCGCGCGCCTAGTGCGCGTTCAGGAGAAAATGGCTGAAGGCGACCAACGGGCACGACGCATATACGAAACGATCGGTTGCTACCTCGGCTATACAATTCCACATTACTGCGATTTTTACCAGCCGGTGCGCCACATCGAACTGCTCGGTCGTGTCATGACCGGAGAGGGCGGACAAATCATCCTCCGAACTGCGCGCGACATACTTGATCGCGAATTTCCCGAACTGGCGAAACAAATACATTTTTATGAACCCGACGAACGTGAAAAACGCCATGGACAGGCGGCCGCGGCAGCGCACCTTCCAGAGGCACACTGAGAACACCATCAGGAACACACCATGACATTGACCAAACCAACAGCGGATATTTTCGTGCCCAACGGAAACCCCGTAGACGAAGCCCTAGAGGCAACCACGATTGTCGGTATTGGCGCCCACCAGGACGACATCGAAATTCTCGCTTACAACGGGATCATCAAAGCGTTTGCCGATCCGGCCGAAGGATTCGGGTCCATCACGGTCACTAACGGCAGTGGATCGTCGCGAGCCAACGTCTATGCGAATTATTCCGATGATGAGATGCAGACTGTCCGACGTCGCGAACAGATAAAGGCCGCAATCGTGGGGGAATACACCTTTGCCGCGTTCCTGGATTTCGCCAGCTCAGAAGTGAAGGACCCCACAAACTCAGCACCTGTAAAGGATTTGACCGAACTCTTAAAAAAAACACGCCCAAAAACCATCTACACCCACAATCCAGCGGATAAACACGACACTCATGTTGCCGTGCTGATTTGCGTCATCGAGGCTCTGCGGCAGCTCCCGCCCGATTGCCATCCCTCCACGTTCCTCGGTTGCGAGACATGGCGGGATCTGGATTGGCTGTGTGATGAAGACAAACAAACACTGGATGTATCGGCACACGAAAATCTGGCCACTGCATTGCTCGGTGTTTTTGACTCCCAAATCTGCGGCGGTAAACGCTACGATCTCGCCACGATGGGACGACGGCGAGCCAATGCAACATACCTTGAATCCCATGCCACCGATCAAACATCCGCATTGACTCTGGCTATGGATCTGCTCCCTCTGTTGACTTCTGAGACAAACGTTACGGACTATGTAGAAGAGCTTATCCAGCATTTCCGCCAAGACGTTCAAAACAGAATTAAGAAACTTGAAAGACAGATGCCACCGGACTGAGGCGACGGCATAATTACGAGCATTACATCATCTTATTACCAATCAGAGGAGATATAATCGACAATGAATCAAGAAGAACAAAAACGGTTTATCGCGGAAAAACTGAACGAAGGGCTCAGCTTGGGGCAAGTCCAGAAATGTCTTTCCGAGGAACACGGAATCAACATTACCTATCTGGATCTTCGGCTCATTGCATCTGAACTGGAAGTCGATTGGCAAAAACTGGAAGAGGCAAAGCCCTCCAGCAAAAAAGCCGAAGATACATTGGTACAGCCGGAACCTGAAGAAGCACCCCCTCCCTCCGGCACTCAGGTCACTATAAGTAAAGTGGCGAGACCCGACGCCGCCATGAGTGGCAGTGTACAATTCGCGTCCGGCGCTAAAGCCGAATGGTTCGTCGACCACATGGGACGGCTCGGACTTGCCCCCGAAACGGGTTCATCAAAACCCACTGAACAGGATATAAAGGAATTCCAGGAAGAACTCCAGCGTCAACTTAAACATTGATAGGTTGGATGAGTACCTGGGCTGAAGAATAACCATGTAGACCTTGCTCACTTAAAAACAGGCAGTATAGTACAGTTTTGTTTCAGTTGTCTATTGGCTATTCTGCTTGCCCGGGACCGATCCCCTTGACCATAACACAAACTGGGCGGCCCACTTGTAACACACTGGCGGAATGGCAGTGAACGGAGCACCCGGCTTAACCAATCCAGAAGGAATGCTTAAGTATGTCAGTAAAGATTCGACTACGAAGAATGGGCAAACGCAACCAACCGGCACATCGCATCGTTGTCACGGACAGTCGCAAGCCACGCGATGGACGTTTTATCGAAATTCTCGGTTACTACGATCCACGACGTAAAATGGAACAGATTGATCTTGAACGGGTGGATAAATGGCTGAATGACGGTGCCAAACCGTCGGATACCGTGGACGCAATTATTAAACGGGCACGAGCCGGTATCTCGTGGGGCGAAACGCCG
Source organism: Minisyncoccota bacterium (assembly GCA_021734725.1). Classification (GTDB taxonomy): domain Bacteria; phylum Verrucomicrobiota; class Lentisphaeria; order Oligosphaerales; family MVZH01; genus JAIPIM01. Next base: position 8,199 of record JAIPIM010000129.1, read on the forward strand.
CGCAAACAGGAAGCGCCGAAACAGGCGGCGGAAACAGCACCCGCTGAAAAGGCTGAGGCCACAGAACCTGAACGCGTCGAATCTCAGGACGAAGCGGCCCAACCAGAAGAACAGCAAGACACAGAAGAAGCGATCGCGCAAGAACAGCAACCGGCAGACGAGAACGAGTCAGAAAAGTAGGCTGAACTATGGTGTTAGACTTTTTAAAGAATGTCCTTGGTTTACAAAAAGGACAGGAGACGGCGTCACCCGCCGATATTGAAAACGACGAAGACAGGCTTATTGCTTTTGTGACATTCGTGGTAAAAAATATTGTCGACTCGCCCGAACATGTCAATATTGACGCTGACAAGCAACCACAAAACCTCAAGATCCGAATACAATGTGAAAAGAGTGATATCGGGAAGGTTATAGGCAAACGCGGTAAAACAATTTCAGCTATCCGCTCACTGGCAACTGGTGCGGCACGGCGTGACGGCATAAAAGTCAGTGTCGACGTTCTGGACTGAGCTTGATTAATGATAGTCGATATACTCACGCTGTTCCCTGCAATGGTAACGGGAGTGCTTGGAGAATCGATTCTCGGACGCGCCCAGCGCGAAGGTCGCATAAAGGTCCGTGTGACGAATCTCCGGACGTACGCAACGGACAAACGAGCCACCGTGGATGACGCACCATTCGGCGGTGGAGCAGGCATGGTCCTTAAGCCCGATGTGCTGGCACGCGCCATCGACGACCTGAGAGACGCGGAAGCCTACGTGGTCCTTCTGACACCGCAGGGCACTCGGTTCTCTCAGGCAACCGCCCGACAGTTTGCCGAACAGCAACATCTGATATTGATTTGCGGTCATTACGAAGGCGTCGATGAAAGAATTCGTCAGGCATACATTGACTGTGAACTTTCCATCGGTGACTTTGTACTGACCAACGGTAATCTGGCCGCTCTTGTTGTCGTTGACTCGGTGTGTCGTTTGATACCCGGTGTACTGGGGCATGACAAATCAGCTGAAACAGATTCGTTCGGAGTTGAACAGAGGCTCGATTATCCAGATTATACGCGGCCTGCGTCGTTCGCCGGGTTCAGTGTTCCAGACGTGTTGCTGTCCGGCAACCACCAGGCGATAAGAGAATGGCGCAATACGCAATCAGTCATACGAACCATAGCAAGACGACCGGATTTGATGATTAACGTAAGCGGAGAAGAGTCATGAATACGATCCAGAAAATCAATCGTGAGAATATGAATATGGACTTGCCAGCCTTTACTGTTGGCGACTCCGTCCGTGCGGACATTCGTATTGTCGAAGGCGGCAAGGAACGTATCCAATCGTTTACCGGCACCGTGATCGCGCGAAGCGGCAATGGTGTGAGCGAAAGCATAACCCTACGCAGGGTCGCCTACGGTATCGGTATTGAGCGGGTGCTGACTCTGCACTCGCCGCGGCTCGCTAAGCTGGAAGTCGTTCGCCGCGGTAATGTCAAACGGGCAAAGCTTTACTGGTTGCGCGAACGGCAAGGCAAAGCCAGCCGTGTAAAAGAATTGCGCGAAAACAAACAATAGTCCCTTCACCCATCCTCAGTAAGTGGAGTCTGGAAACACGATGCCGGGCCTGATCGATCTTTTTCATTTTGAGAGGATCGCCTGGCAGGACGGGTACCGCAGGGTCGCCGGTGTTGATGAAGTTGGGCGCGGTCCTATTGCCGGTCCCGTTGTTGCTGCTGCCGTCATCCTTCCACGTAATACACCTCTACCTGCCGTGGCTGATTCCAAAACCTTGAGTGCATCTCAGCGGGAAGAGTTGTGCGCCGCGCTGCGGGAGCTTCCGGAAGCCTGCATCGGTGTGGGGTCCGTAGCACCCAGTGTAATTGATCGAATCAACATCCTGCGAGCAACCCATAGAGCAATGCGGGAAGCCGTAAGCGCTCTGTCGCCGCCACCCGATTTTCTCATTGTCGATGGCAGGCCTGTCAAAGATCTGCCGATCGAATCACGCGCCGTCATTAAAGGGGATTCACGCAGTGCAAGCGTTGCGGCCGCAAGCATCGTGGCAAAAGTTATGCGCGACCGGCTCATGACAGAATACGACAGAACATATCCGGGATATGGATTTGCTACACATAAAGGGTATGCAACCAAGAACCACCTCGATGCGTTAAAGAAATTGGGAGCATGCACTATCCATCGCACATCGTTTGCACCCGTCGCACGTGTTCTGAAAGGGGCCCCCGAACAACTTGAATTCAACT
>JAIPIM010000130.1 GCA_021734725.1 Minisyncoccota bacterium
ATGATCATCTGAAACGCTTGGCCAAAATGCGTGATCTCTACTGCACCGGCTGCGGATATTGTCTCCCCTGCCCCGTGCACGTGGATATCCCCGGGATCTTCGCACAGTACAACCTGGGACGCGTTTACGGCCTGTGGCCAGCGGCAAAAGGCGCGTACCAGAAAATCCTGGCTCAAGGGCACGGGGCCGATGCATGCACTGAATGCGGTCAATGCGAAGAAAAATGCCCGCAGCACCTTTCTATACGCAAAGATCTTCAGAAGGCACACATAGCGTTAACCGATCAGTCTTGATCGATCTGAAGAACACACGTGATTTCACGAACCTTGCCATTATAGTATGGACTTTCCCGTGCCCGCCAGGCTAGATCGAAGACTTTTCTATTCACAAGAGTCTATACAATCCAAAACCCAGGAGACCAAAGATATGTCAACCAAGAGACGTAAGTTCAAAACGGAAGTTCAGCACCTTCTGAACCTTGTCATCCATTCACTCTACACAAACAGAGAAATCTTCCTGCGCGAACTGATTTCCAACGCGTCAGATGCCATCGACCGGGCGCGTTTCGAATCACTGTCCGACAACTCCATCCTGGAAAACGATCCCGACTGGAAGATCACGATCCGTACCGATAAAGATGCCAAAACAATTACCATCTCAGATAATGGCATCGGAATGAACCCTGAAGAAGTTGATAAAAACATTGGGACGATCGCAAGTTCAGGTACGCGATACTTCCTGGAACAGATGGAAAAAGCTGACGGCCAACTGACGCCGGAATTAATCGGACAGTTCGGAGTGGGATTTTACTCCGCATTCATGGTGGCGGATAAAGTCACCGTGATCACACGACGCGCGGGAGATCCCGCCAACGCCACACGATGGGAGTCCACCGGCAGCGGCAGTTATACGGTGGCCGAAACAACCAAAGACAAGCGCGGAACCGATGTTGTCCTGCACTTGAAAGATGACATGACGGAATACCTCGACGAATGGAAAATCCGACAGGTCGTTAAGAAATACTCGGATTTTGTAGAACACCCGGTGACCATGGACGTCACTCGAGAAGAAAAAGTCGATGACGAAGGGGACAAAACAAAGACCGTCGTCAAAGAAGAAACGCTCAACTCCCAAAAAGCCATATGGGCGCGGCCGCGCAACGAAATCACCCAGGAAGAATACAGCGAGTTCTACAAACACGTCAGCCACGACTTCCAGGATCCATTGAAGGTCATACACTGGAATGTTGAGGGCGCCACAGAATTCCGCGCTTTGCTCTTCCTCCCGGAAAAAGCACCGTTTGACTTCTTTACACAGTCAGATAACCAGTCGCGCGGCATCCAACTTTATGTCAAACGCGTTTTCATAACCGATAACTGCGAGGCCCTGGTGCCGTCATACTTACGGTTCCTTCGCGGGGTGGTTGACTCATCGGACCTGCCGTTGAATATTTCGCGCGAAACTTTACAGGAAGAAAAAGTTATCCGTATCATCCGCAAAAATCTGATCAAGAAAGTTCTGGACACGCTGGAAGAAGTGAAGGATAAGGATCGTGATCAATACGTGACCTTCTGGAAAGAATTCGGCAAAGTCCTCAAAGAGGGGATCCATTTGGATTTGGGTAATCGAGAACGATTGCAGCACATCACGTTGTTTGAGTCAAGCAAAACAGACGCTGGATCGTTCACATCGATGGATGACTATATCGAGCGGATGCCGGAGGAGCAGGAGGCTATCTATTACATCACCGGTGAAAGCCGCGAACTGCTGGAGCAGTCCCCGCTGCTGGAAGCCTTCCGCAAACACGAGATCGAAGTCTTACTCATGACCGACCCCGTCGATGAATGGGTGGTCCAGAGCATGACCTCGTATCAAGACAAACCGCTTAAATCCATTGCCAAAGGAGATATAGATGTAGATGCCATCGGAAAGGATGAAGAGGAGATCAAAGAAGCAAAAGAAAAAACTGAAAAGCAGTACAAACAGTTGATCGCATTCTTCAAAGACACGCTGAAAGACAAAGTGAAAGATATCAAACTGTCTCAACGCCTGACAGACAGCCCCTGCTGCCTGGTTTCTGACGAAGCAGATATGGGCGTACACATGGAAAAAATTCTAAAAGCTCTTCACAAGGACCTCCCCCCGACCAAGCGCATACTGGAGATCAACCCCCAGCACCCACTCCTGAAAACAATGAATTCCCTGATCAAAAACGAAAAGAAACACTACAAGGCTGAAGAGTATGCTGAACTGCTGTACGATCAGGCGCTTCTCACCGCAAACCTTCCGCTTGAGGATCCGCTCACATTCGCTAAGCGAGTAAGCCAGATTATGGCAAGCGAAGGAAGCATGCTGTCAGACAAAAAGTAACCCTACTGGCCGCTGCGAGTCAACATGTTGTACAGCGTAACCAGCATGGCAACTAATCCGAAGACCAAAAAAACAAAGCCGGCGATGACCCAAATGTAATTCAGCGCCAGTAGATCAACATTCTCAATAAACACCCAGTGCACCATGAAAATATAGGCAAGTATGAGAATGATCCGGTATCGCTCATACAAGGCGGCAATACTGATGAGAAGTACAAAGAAGAGCGCCTGCCATAGCGGAATCACCAGTCCCGGCGCCGCTTCGACAAAACGCTGAATGTAAGGTCCAAAAAAGGGCATTCCACTTCCTTTGTCGCAAAAATCGCTTCACCCACTGCCCTCGCCGGAGCGCGTTGCATGCTGTCCAGACACTGTTTCATTCCTGCGAATAGCCGCAGTCCCGCACGGACTCCCAAGACACCGTACTCCCATTGCGATAAAAATAGCACCGAGCAAACAAATAGCAATGGCACACGTACCAAGAACCCAGCTATACACATCACCGCGAATAAACTCTCGCCCCGTGGCAACCACTATGGCGACAAGGCTGAACCATAACGCATCCCCAGACTCATGCCCGACAAAGAAAGCCACATAGTCACGGAAACGCACCAGACGCAAAGCGGCAACCTGCCCCGTACCGACCGTTGCCCACCAACCCGTAAAATAGGGGTTGGAGAGGGACACGCCAACACCACTGATGAAAAGCATGTACCATGCCAATTCAGCCTCCCCCCGGCCTGTCTGCAAGGTCGCGCCTACGGTTTGAAACAACAATACAACTCCCATCCACAACAGAACGAGGCCGCCGACAATACTCAGAGAACCCCGCACTTTGGGCACCCCCAGAACGCGCGTCATACCACGGGCCAAAAGCACCAAAAACACAACTTCAATCGCGGCATGACCCGCCACAATGAAAAACACACTGAACGCCCCCTGCGCGAGCGACTGACTCATCACCAAAGCAAGCATGGGCCCGGGGGCAACAGCCCCGGTCAGAGCCACTGCAAACGCTAACACCGCAATTCGTTTCATGCCCAAAGCTTCTGTTCCACCAAGTTTGCGATATAGTACAATCTCTTTACGGCTGCAATACGCGCAGCCCGTTCACAGTGAACTAAGCGTAACACGGGAAAACCTGTATTGCCAATCGTTTCGACTGGACGTGTGCCAAGAACATAAAGGGAACATTTCTAATGCATGAGGAAGAAATCAAGAAGTTGTTTCACCGTCAAGAGCACTATGTGTTGGGAACCTACTCCCCCACCGATCTGGTGTTGACCCGCGGCGCCTTGACGCGTGTTTGGGATATCCATGATAACCAGTACCTGGATTTCACCTCAGGGATCAGCGTATGCAACTTGGGTCATTGCCATCCACGTGTTACCGAAGCTATTCAGCGGCAAGCCGCGACCCTCGTGCATGTATCGAATCTCTTCATGAATAATAACCAGCCGGAATTGGCAGCCAGAATAGCACAGAATTCTTTTGACGGCAAAGTATTCTTCTGCAACAGCGGCGCTGAAGCCAACGAGGGCCTGATCAAATTCGCAAGGCGCTGGGGAAACGAGAATGGCCGACACCAGATTATCACCATGGAGAATTCGTTCCACGGCAGGACTCTCGCTACCCTGGCCGCTACCGGGCGTGCAAAGTATCGGAAAGGGTTCCAGCCGGATACGCCGGGTTTTCTGCACGTCCCTTTCAATTCTATTGATGCAGCACGAGCAGCCGTGAACGATACAACGGCCGCCATCCTGCTCGAGCCGGTGCAAGGCGAAGGAGGCGTGATACCGGCACACTCAGACTATCTGACAGCCTTGCGGCAACTGTGTGACGAAAACGGAATTCTGCTCCTCTTCGATGAGGTCCAGTGCGGCATGGGACGTACAGGAACATTGTTCGCATATCAGAAATATGGAGTTATACCAGACGGCATGGCCATGGCCAAAGCATTGGCCAATGGGTTCCCCATAGGCGCTTTCGAAGTTAAAAGCGAATACGCTGACATATTGCCTCCGGGAACCCATGCGAGCACGTTTGGAGGAAACCCGCTGGCGTGCGCCGCCGGTGTGGCAGTATTCGACACTTTTGAAAAGGAAGATATCCTGGATAACTGCAACCGGATGGCTGCGTACCTGTGGGATGAACTTTCAAACCTCGCACAACGCCACGATACTGTGCTCGACATACGCGGCATGGGCCTCATGATCGGTATTGAACTTGCATCCCCTGTGAAACCTCTGGTTCAAAGGGCGCGCGAAAACGGTCTGCTCGTACTTAGCGCCGGAGAAAACGTCCTGCGGCTCCTCCCGCCTCTCGTGATTGAAGCAAATGACGTCGACCGCGCTGTTTCCATCATTGACAAGTGCCTCGATGCTTGAGACATCACCGGCACGCTTTGTTTGGGAAGATCGGACGTCCGGTTGTAGCCGTTTGCTGCAAAAATGCCAACAAAAAGACCGTCGCGCCTTAACGCGACGGTCTCATAACTGTAAAACATCTCGCGGGGAACTACTACTTCTCGGTCTTTAATCCAGGAAGCTTTTCTCGGTTCTCCGGCCAAGCAACGTCCCACTTGGTATTGATACTTTGGCCGTAGTTACTTTCTTCGTCCACAAGAGCGGGAACAACGCCCTCTTGCGCGAGAAATTCGGGAAGCACGATCGGCCCTGTTGGAACGGGTGCTGTCAGAACCTCAAACACACCAACCACTTCACGGACTCCGAACCGCCACAGCCCGCGTATCGTGCCGTATGTCGCGCCGGCAATGTCGCCTTCCTGCTTTTTTATTGCGTACATACTTGCCGGCACTTCGAGAACGCCAAAACCAACATTGGCCAGCCCTCGCCCCAGTTTTCGCAACTGCGGATTGTCATCCTTCATTGTTATGCCAAACGCTGTCATTCCCGAGCAAAGAACAAACGTTACCGCCATTACAACTGCTATGTGACTCTTTTTCATGGCCTCCAGTCCTTTCTTCAAGTGCATGTTCTCGATGTGATCTACCTTTACCGTCGCCAATGCTGTTCTAATATACCTCACATAAATTCCTTGGAAACAACTCAGCCAAGATAATCATGTCCGACGGACAGTCAAGTGCGGCTGTCACAATTGCCACTCAGCGGACACACTCAACTCACATCACACGCTGAGCAATACAACGTCCCAATTCCCGACACGAGTCCAGCTGTTCTTCAGTCGCCGAACAGCAAGCTTCCACAACGGGCTCGACCAACTCAAGGTCGGCGCCTTCAACAAAGGCACGCAATCCTTTCACGCCGCCGCCGCTCCATCCATAAGTGCCGAACAGCCCCACGGTGCGCTTCGCCAATCGTTTCTCCTCAAGCAAACGCACAACAGCATCCATGGGCGGAAATATGCCGGCGTCATATGTCGGCGTACCCAATACAAGACCTTGGTAACGCCATGCATCCCGCAAGACATACGAAAGATGGCTTCTGGGAACATTGTGAACTCGCACATCCTTAAGACCAGCCTCCACCGCACCTTTGGCAACATGTTCCATCATACACTCTGTGTTCCGGTACATAGAACCATACACAATCACCAGCCCGGGATCAGGTTCCTGGGCGCTCCATTTATCGTAAATCGAAACGATCCTTTCGGGGTGCTCGCGCCATACGGGGCCATGGGTCGACGCAATCTCAGCTATATCCAGTCCGCTGAGCTTGCCCAGCGCCTTCTGCACCATTTTCGAATACTTGCCGACAATATTGGAGAAGTACCGAAGGATCTCGTCGTCGTAGTAGTCAACATCCACCTCATCGTCAAACACGCCACCATCCAATGCACCGAACGTACCGAACGCATCACCGGCGAACAGCACTTTGGTATGCATGTCGTAAGTCATCATGGTTTCCGGCCAATGAACCATGGGGGTAAGATGAAACTGAAGCGTGTGGGACCCGAGCCTCAGCGTGTCCCCGTCCGTGACCACATGGACGTTCTCGGATATCCCGTAAAACGCATCGAGCAACGCCGCCGTTTTCTTGTTTCCCACTATTTTGAGGTCCGGATAACAGTCGAGTAGACGCCGAATGACGCCGGAATGGTCCGGCTCCATGTGATTTACGATGAGATAATCAACCTTACCGCGGCTACCGATACCGTGACGCACCTTTTCGATAAATGTGTCAAACGAATTACTTTTGACGGTATCTACCAACGCCACTTTCTCATCTGCTATGACGTACGCATTATAACTTATCCCACGAGGGATCGGCCATACAGACTCGAAAAGATCGGTCTCGCGGTCGTTCACGCCGACCCAAAACGTATGGTCCGCGATCTGGGTTGGTCCCATCAGAGCCACCTCACTCACATAATGTCGCCCAACTTACTGAAGAACTCGAAACGTTTCTTTGCATCCGCCTCGGCCTGCTCAAACAGACGTTTCGCCTCTTCTTCACTGGTTGTACGGGCCAACGACGCGTATCGACGCTCATTCTTCAGAAAATCCTGGAACGGCATCTTCGGTTCTTTGGACTCCCAGTTGAACGGCTGTTTGCCCTCTTCGGCCAGCATCGGATTATACCGGTACAATGGCCAATACCCACAGTCCACCGCATTGTTCTGGTGTTCCGCGCTGTCCGTAAGGTTATAACCGTGATTGATGCACGGCGCATAGGCAATAATGATCGAGGGCCCTTTGTGCGCGGCGGCCTCGGCAAATGCCTTTACACACTGATTGCGATTGGCGCCCATGGATACGGATGCCACGTACACATAACCGTACGTCATGGCCATGAATCCCAGGTTCTTTTTGGCCGTCCGCTTGCCCGCAACCGCGAACTTCGCGGTTGAGGCCAGCGGGGTAGCCTTGGACGCCTGGCCGCCAGTATTGGAATACACCTCCGTATCCAATACCAAAACATTCACATCCCGGTCGCATGCCAAAACATGATCCAGTCCGCCGTAGCCAATGTCGTAGGCCCAGCCGTCGCCGCCTATAATCCACACACTTTTATCCACAAAATAATCTTGCAGTTCCTGGATTTTAGCCAGCACGGAACGTGCCTCCGGCTTGGCCTGTTTCATGGCCGGCTCAAGGAGGCGCTGAACGGTGTACTGCGATTCCACCGCCTCGTCTTCAGTGGAATCCCATAGCTCAAGCGCGCGATTGAGAGCCGACGTCAAGTCTTCGCTGACACCGATTTTCAGCGCTTTTTGCACATTCGTCTTCAATTGCTTGCGATTGCTGTCCACTGCCAGCCGCATACCAAAGCCGTATTCCGCGTTGTCCTCAAACAGCGAGTTTGCCCACGTCGGTCCCCGACCGTCTTTAGCCGTGCAATACGGAACCGTGGGGAAAGTCCCACCGTATATGGAGGAACATCCGGTCGCGTTCGCTATGATCATACGCTCGCCATACAATTGGGAGGCCAGTTTGATATATGCGGTCTCGCCGCAACCGGCGCACGCGCCGTGGTACTCGAACAGGGGTTTCCTGAACTGCGATCCCTTGACGGAATACGCTTTTGTACCCTCAAGAACATTGTCAGGAAGCGCATTAAAGAATTCGGACTTCTCCGCCTCGCCCTTCTCGCGCTCCGTTTCAATCGGGCTGAATGCCAACGCCTTTTCTTTGGCGGGACAAACGTTGATGCATACTCCGCAACCGGTACAGTCCTCAATGGAAACCTGTACGCGATATTTCAAGGCATTCTCGTTTTTGGTGCGCGAGTCCAGCGTGACAAAACCTTCCGGCGCATTTTCAAGCTCCGAAGGAGCGATCTGCTTGGTTCGAATCACAGCATGAGGACACGAGAACGAGCACTGGTTGCACTGAATGCAGTTTTCAGGTATCCATGTCGGAACCTGAGGCGCAACCCCCCGTTTTTCCAGGCATGTGGTACCGGTCGGTATGGCACCGTCGAACGGCATCTTGGACACCGGCAGATCATTGCCCTTCAAACGCATCATCGGTTCAATCACATCGTGTGCAAACTGAGAAGCATCATCCGGGATCAGCTTCGGCGGTTCATACGCGTTGCCGGGACTCTCCGGAATCGGTACTTCCTCCAAGCCCGCCGCACTGCGATCCACCGCTTCCCAGTTCATCTTTACAATGTCTTCACCTTTCGTACCGTAGGTTTTCTTAATGGCATCCTTGATCAGCTGGATCGCCTTGTCCTCCTCGAGTACACCGGATATCTTGAAGAAACAGGCCTGCATAACTGTATTGATACGGTTCCCAAGCCCAACTCCACGTGCAATCTTCAAGGCGTCAATCGCGTACACCTTGATGTTTTTGTCGATAATGGTTTGCTGCATGTCCCCGGTGAAGTGCTCGAACACTTCGTCCACTCCCCATTGCGAGTTCAGCAAGAAGGTGCCGCCCTCCTGAATGCCGGCCAGCATATCGTACCGCCCGATGAATGCCTGATTGTGGCAGGCCACAAAATCCGGATTCGCCACCAGGTACTCGGACTGAATCGGATGCTTGCCAAAGCGCAGGTGCGAAATGGTTATGCCGCCCGACTTCTTGGAGTCATACTCAAAATACCCCTGCGCATACATATCGGTGTTGTCACCAATAATCTTGATGGAGTTCTTGTTCGCCCCAACTGTTCCATCGGATCCCAGTCCCCAGAATTTACAGCGCACAACACCTTCGGGTTCCGGTTGAATCTCACGTTTAACAGGAACCGAAAGATGAGTCACATCATCTTCAATACCAACGGTAAAACTATGAAAACAAGCATCATCCAAATGATCGTATACCGCGCCAACCATGGATGGTGTGAATTCTTTCGACGACAGCCCGTAGCGTCCACCGACGATGGTCAGATCCTGACGGTCTTTCAACGCATTGACGACGTCTTCGTACAAGGGCTCCCCTATCGACCCAGGTTCCTTGGTGCGATCCAACACCGCAATCTTCTTCACGGATTCCGGGATTGTCTTACGGAACGCGTCAACCGCAAACGGCCGATACAATCGAACCTTTATCAAACCGACTTTTTCACCCTTCTCCCCCGCCAGGTGATTGACGGTCTCCTCGACCGTCTCAGCTCCCGACCCCATGATGATAATAATCCGGTCGGCATCGGGTGCACCAAAGTAGTCAAACAGATGATAGTGACGTCCAGTCTTGGCCGACACCGCGTCCATGTACTCCTGAACAATCGCGGGGGTATCGTCGTAATATTTGTTGACCGTCTCACGTCCCTGAAAATAAACATCCGGATTCTCGGCCCCAACTTTCACAAACGGTTTCTCCGGACGCATGGCACGGTTCCGAAAACGCGCGATGTATTCGGGCTCCAGCAACTCGCCCATCGTTTCGTACGGGAATTCTTCGACTTTCTGCACCTGGTGCGAGGTCCGAAAACCATCAAAGAAATTGAGGAACGGCACTTGGCTTTTCAAGGTGGCAAGATGCGCGACAACACCCAAGTCCATAACTTCCTGGATAGAGCCCGCCGCCATAAGCCCAAACCCCGTACCGCGGACAGCCATCACGTCGGAATGGTCGCCGAATATCGACAAAGACTGACAGGCGAGGGAACGAGCCGACACATGAAATACCGTGGGCAACATCTCACCCGCAATCTTGAACATGTTCGGAACCATCAGCATCAGCCCTTGCGAAGCCGTAAAGGTTGTCGTCATCGAACCGGCACTCAAAGCACCGTGAACAGCCCCGCTGGCACCGCCCTCAGACTGCATCTCAATGACTTCTACCTCTTCGTCAAACAGATTCTTCCTGCCCTGCGATGACCAGGCGTCCGCAAGCTCGCCCATCGGTGACGACGGCGTGATCGGATAGATCGCAGCCACCTCACTAAATGCATAAGCCACGTGTGCGGCCGCCGTGTTACCATCCATGCTCTTCATTTTGCCAGCCATGGTATTCTCCCGTGTTGTGCGTTGGCATTATCGCTGAACAAATAAGGTGATTTTGTGTCGGTAGACGCTCCTGAAAAACCAAAAAAGTGCAAGTCAAAATGTACTCGACAACCCCTCGCTTTTCAACCCGTGGAAGACAAAAACACGCGGTAAGAGTGGGCACCGGTGCGCACTACTGCATCGTC
>JAIPIM010000131.1 GCA_021734725.1 Minisyncoccota bacterium
ATCAAGCTCGGACCGAGTCTGCCCGCGTTCGTCACTCCGAACATACTCAACGTACTGGTCGAAAACTTCAACATCGCGCCGATCAGTACCCCGGAGAAAGACTTGCAGGAAGCCTTGGGATGACAGCGGCAAACTGAGTAAAAACACGACGCTAAAACCGCAGTTCACGCACACGGTCAAGGTAGTATCTGTAGTTGTCCAGCGGGGTCCCCGGCGTAATCAGGTGGTCCGGCATCATGACATAGCCGCCTTCTTTCACCAAATCTACGTGCCGCGCAATCTCGGCGTCAATCTCGGCCCTGCCCTTTTCAAGCACCAGTTTGTCAAAGCCGCCGACAATACGCAACTCTTTGCCGAAGCGCTTTCGGATATGCTCCGGTGTCGCGCCCCACGTTCCCGGTTCAATGGGAAACTGCACATTCACACCAGCTTCCAACCAGTTGGGAATCAATGGTTCGACCATGCCGTCGGAGTCGATCCCCAGGAGCGTCACCCCGTAAGACTCGAGTTTCTCGCGGATCTTACGATACCCCTGTGCAACGCATTTATCGAAGATCGTGGGGCTGACCAGCGGCCCGGTTTTCCCACAGATATCTTCCCACCCGAAACCGAGGTCGGGCTTGCCCTCCATACGCGGAATGGTCTCGTCAATGGACCAACAAACCAGGTCGGCGATCGTGTTGACCATGTCCGCGTAGCAATCGGGAGCGTCATACATCAAGTACGACATATTTTCAACCCCCATCCAATTGCGAATCCACCCCATCATTGACCCCGTGCTAATCGCCAAAGGAAACCCTGAGTTCTCCGCCGCTCTCAGCCGCTCCTCAAAGTTTTCGCCAAGCCTTCCCGGATCGGGTTGAAGCCGTTTCTTGAACTCCGGCCAACCACTGGCATCCTTGAGCGTGAAATCAATGTGACGGGGAATGCAGCTCTCGTGCTTCCAGTCCTGTTTTACCACACCTTCACCGTCACGGAATATGCGGTACGTATCGGTTTCCTCCAAGACCTCCTCTTCGAATGCCGGAAAAAGACCGACGTTGGCGCCAACTCCTTGCCAGTGAGGAACCGCGTTCAAAAACTCCCGCATGTCAACGCCTTCAGGCAATCCCTCCTGTTTCCAGCGCTCCGCCGTTTCCGGCCAGACCGTCCAGTGAATCACCGGCAACCGGTCAAACTCGCCGTAGTGCATGATGTTGGTCCACAGTTCGCGTGTTGTCATGATGGCTGATACTCCTTAATGTCTCTGGATAATTGATACTATACCGATCCTTACAAAGCCTGACAGTCATAACTCACGGCAAAACCGCATGCGAGCGCGAAACCCGCGCCATAATTCCCAGGGCTGTTTCATCCTCAGTCATGCGAATACCCGAAGCAGCCCGAATGGTCCCCAGCCGAGTCGGCCCAAAGTAGCTCGGATGGTCCCCCAGCCGAGATGGCTCACGGTGCGGCCGCCCCATGCCACTGTGGGTGGAACGCACTCAATCCAGAGGATGAAACAGTCCTGCCATATTCCACCACCTGTCTTGTAACAACACTGAGAACGTAATATGCTATACCCGCTCTGTCGGAGTTCACGCCCTCATGGGGCGGGTAAACTTTAGCGTGCTTTCGGCGTCCTCGCGGTTCAACCAGACGAATGTGGGAGGCGGTTCCACCCGGCGACCGGCGGCATAGAATCTCTGTGTGAATACTTGAAACCGAAGTGCTTGAGGCAAACGGCATGAACGTACTGATTATTGCCAGTGGTGGGCGCGAACACGCACTCGCATGGAAACTCCGTCAAGGAGCAGACGTGGATACCGTCTACTGTGCACCCGGCAATCCCAATATGACCGGTATCGAACCGGTCGCGATCGAAGAGATGAACGCGCTGGCGGATTTCGCCATCCGCCACGACGTGAGGTTGACCGTGGTCGGCCCGGAGGCCCCCCTCTGCGACGGAATCGTCGATGTCTTTCGCGAAAAAAGTCTGCCGATCTTCGGCCCCACAAAGGAAGCCGCGCAACTCGAAGGAAGCAAGACGTTTGCCAAAGAATTCATGGTTCGCCACGCCATCCCCACGGCCGCTTATCGGAAATGCCTGTCCGCGGACGACGCAAGGGACTGCGTACGTGAGTTCGGCCCACCCGTCGTGGTGAAAGCGGACGGCCTGGCCGCGGGCAAAGGCGTGACGGTAGCACAGACCATCGAAGAGGCCGATCAGGCGGTGGATGAATGCTTATCGGGGCGTTTTGGCGAGGCTGGGCAGATCGTGGTCGTGGAGGAATGCCTGGTGGGTGAAGAAGCGTCAATCCTGGCGTTTACAGATGGTAAAACCATTATACCGCTGGCGTCATCCCAGGATCATAAACGCATCGGTGAAGGCGATACCGGCCCCAACACCGGTGGCATGGGCGCCTACTCACCTGCCCCAGTCGTGACACATGAACTCTGGAATACAATTCAGTCAGACGTCCTGGAACGCTTCCGCAAAGGATGCAATCGCGATGGCCTGGACTATCGCGGCGTTATCTACGCCGGCATCATGGTAACACCAAACGGACCCAAGGTCCTCGAATTCAACGTTCGCTTCGGCGACCCCGAAACTCAGGCGGTGCTTATGCGGCTGGAAAGCGATCTGGCACAGGCCATGATCGCCACGGTCGAAGGCCGACTTGACTCCGTAACGCTTGACTGGTCCCCCGAACCAGCCGTGTGCGTCGTAATGGCCTCGGGAGGATACCCCGGCAAGTACGAAAAAGGACATGTCATCACGGGACTGTCCGAAGCTGAAACAAAGGGCGCGGTCGTCTTCCATGCCGGAACCGCACGCAAAAACAATGACGTTGTAACCGCCGGGGGCCGCGTGCTCGGCGTGACCGCCAAAGGCCGCGACCTTCAACAAGCCCTTAATCGAGTCTACGAAGCAGTCGACTGCATCGACTGGAAAGACGCCTACCACCGTCGCGATATCGCCCACCGAGCCTTGGCGCGCATGTGAAGAAGCCGGCTGGTCAGCCCCGCCTTTGAGCAGATCGCTCACAATTGATGAACGATTCCGTCTATTGGCCAATCGCCCCTGCCGTATATCCGCCCACGACAGCTAACTTTGCCTGTGCAGCCCCGACCTTCCGGCCGTCCGCCGTGGAAAGAGTGACAAGCAGGCGGTATTCTCCCTCCACAACCCCCGCCAGGTTCAGCATCACCTGCACCTTACGGCTATCCAAGTCACTTATGCTGTCTCGCCGCAGGGGGGATTTACCTTCTTCCTCCCAGAGTTCAAGTGAAAGAATGTACGTTTTGAAATCCTCAGCGGTCGCCTGCAGGTCGGCATGGATCTCACAAGGTGCTTGCCTCACTCCTTTGTAAACAACCGGCGCACCCATTGTAAGCGAAACTGCCTGTTTCAGGGGCAACTGCAATTCTCTCTCGGCAATGGTTCTCTTGTCCGAGGAATTTTCAAGCCATACGCGAAGGGTGGGTATGGCGGACATGGCGGGTACCACAAAAGGAATCTGTACGGTCCGACTCTCCGCCGCGGCGAGCTTGAACTTTTTTGAATGCGCCGCAGTATCCGCGTTGCCGGCGGTAACTTCCATATGCAGACTAAAACTGCCCGTTTTCAGTGAGTCGTTTTGAACTTGAATCCAAGCCGTATTTTGACCGACTGCGCACCGTTTTGCCGCAATGCTTTTGATATATGCGCCGCCAAAGCTGAGTTCGCCGAATTCCGTCGGTTGCGGGAAATAACCTTTAAGACCCGACCAGGTACTCAGTTCCGCGGGAGAGGGGTGGCGTTCCCTACCCAGATTAAACCCCCATACCCCCTCGCCAATCTCGTTCGGAGGAACCTGAAGATCCTTGAACGGAATAGCGATCTCCACTTGGTAGCGATCCGCAAGTTTCTTGCCCGATGCCTGAACGTCCGGCCTCCATTCAGGCAGGAAGTCGCACAAGAACTCCGTCGCTCCTTTCGAGTTCACGGGCATGTGAAAAAAAGTTTCGCGGTCATAATTGGTGTCCATGAAAAGTTCAATGCAATCATCAGCCCAAACGCTCCCCACTCCCTTGCCCTGCCGCCTGGCTTTGAGTTTCTCGATGTCGGTCTCCATGCACGTAACTCCAAGGTAAAGATTGTCCTTATCGTAGACGATTCTTGCCTGCGTAGGCATGGTTGGTGGGGCGTTGTCAATGGTATTCAGCAGGAATCCATCCAGGATGGATGCGTACTTCCAGGCCTCGTCGTCCAGTTGCCCATCAATCTTCGGACATTTCGCTTCCAGAACACGAGGTACGTAAGCGCGCCTGATTGCCCAATACTTGCCTTTCGGAGTTTCCGCGACCGGCACGCTCCGGAATGAATGCACCAGTTTTTCGGGCAAAGTGGATTCCACCGCAACAGATTCCTCGACTTCCGCGACCTCGCCCAACTCATCCAGAGCATTCATCAGCTTCATTGTGTCGCGAGCAACAAGCCATCGTGCCCGGTCATATCCTTCGAAATCCCAGCCATTCGGAGTTTTCATCGGACCTTCAAGGCTTTGACTCCCATCGTCGAGAGTTGCGCGCCTTTGCCACTCGGGGATGGCTCGCAGGCGCATCATGAACGGGATCGAGTTTCGCAGAATGCCCAGTCTCGCCTCGGCCGCGGAAGCCAGTTCGTGCAGTGCGGGCTTTCCCGATTGCCGTGCTCGCCGTATAGCCTCCTCCAGCGTGTACACATACTTGTAATCATCCACTCCTTCCCGGTAGGCTTCCCAGGCGGTAGCAGGACCACCGGATTCCCCCTCCGTAGCGGGGTATTGATGAAAAAAATTTCTTCCGTCCACTTCGTCGAAGGCACTGCTCTTGGAGTATTGACACGCATATTCCCAGTTAAACATCCCGTCGGCGCCAGCCCGCCACATCATGAACCCGGCCGCGAAACGCATAAGCTCGGGCCGGTAGCATTCCACATCGATATTGTATGTCCAGAGTTTCTTTTCTTTTGCGTGCAACTCCCGAATCCGGGATGCTGAAAGAAGGCCACCGTTTACGCACCATGCATCCGCCGCCCCGCCGGCCGCGGGAAAAACGCCGCCCCAACCGTTGATCTCGACCTTGGCGCCGGCTTCCTCAAGCAAGCGCGCGAGACGCGCGCAAGCCTGAACGTTTGCCCCACTCGGTTCATCCAGCGGCTGCCAGATTAACTCGGGCCAGGCGTGACTGCGACCATGCGCCTCGATAGCGGACACAATCCCCTTGTATAGCTCAGCGAATCTCTCCCCCTCGATGGATTGGCCACTCTGTTTTTGAGCCCAGTCGACAATCCCGCTGTTCATTACCAGAAGGGGTTCCTGATAGCCTAAACGCTTGTATTCGTTTAGAAGATGCTCGATCCGAGAACCGCCGTCAAAATCAATGGTTATCTTGCCGTTCTCGACACTCACGCGGTCCAAAGGCCACTCGAGCATCCACCCCACCGGCGCGACGCTTGTCATTCCGTGGTTTCGCATGTCCTCCATCCCCGCCGTGACAGCAGCCAGGTCATGCGGTAGGTTCTTCATGAAATGGAAATACACTCCCCACGAAATACCCGGCGGTTCCAGGAGTTCGAAAGGCAGCACTCTGAAAACAAGCTCTATGTCCGCGAAAGGCGCGTTCGCGGCACTGAAACGAATCGTCCCCCGGTACAGCCCAGGTCTGGCATCTTCAGGCGCGCGAATCGTTACCCAAAAGCGTTGAGAGGTGCCTGCGGCAATGTCCACGTTGTCCAGGGCGGCAAGGTAAATGGGAACCTGGATGTATTCCGACGAGGCATAAGTGATGCGCTTGTTCAGGCTCCGCACTTCACGTACATCAACCGAATCGTTCCCGATACGCGCACCTTCCGGACCGACAAGGTCGCTCACCACGACCTCGGCAGCCTCGAGATCCTTGAGCGCATGCACCGAGAAGGTGACAGGCTCGTATTCCCCACGGGTCGCAAAGCAGGAGATAGTTGTCCGCAGTTCACGCGAGCGCGGAACGGAGGCTTGATAGACCATATCGACATACGGCCTGTGGAAAAGCAGGTACCCACGCGCTTTGTCCTCTTCCGCAATCTCAGGCAGCGACCGAGTATCCACAAGCTTGACTTCCCGAGCGGAAGGACGTTTGCTGGCACCCCCCGCGTCGGCACCTGATTGTGCAGCATCTTCCATCCGTAGTCTGATGTTGTCTACGTAAATGGAATAATCCTCCCTCGGCTTGCTTCTGTATACAAATACACTCGCAATGGCACTGTAATCGAGTCCCTTGTCCCGCTGCAGCGTGTAGGTATACGTTTTCGGCTTACCAGGCCCGACGTAAGCCGTCATGATAGCCATTTTCCCCTTGCCGTCAGTGATCTGTACATACAAAGGTTTGCCGGGGGGTTCAGGTATCGAGGCATCCAATTCGAGCGCGACGACGTTTGACCAATCCTGCTCGCTCGTTCCGGACTGAACACGATTGTTCGTCACCTGCTTTTGCCCAACGGAGTTATCAATCTCCACCATGCTTTTGCCAGCCAGTTGGAGCCGAATTCCTGGCCATGTGTCCTTTTCACTGCCTTTGAAGTCGATCCGCAGTGCAAACTTTCCAGTGGTCGCCTGCTCTTGCACGCGCTCCACTGAACATTGAGTCGTTGTCCAGCGCGAAAGATCCTTTGCGGTCTCGAAGTCGCTCAAGAGCGCCCCCTCGCCAGAAGACAACTCAACTCCCGCTTCGGCGGCCACAACATTGTCTTCGACGATTGCGGATGCGCAGTTACCTCCTACCCGAATGGCTTTCCCCGTATTCTCGATAACGTTCCCCCGCACAATGACTTCGGCCGCTTTCCCTTGGTTACTCCCCTTCACATAAATGGCATAGTTTTTGACACTCCGTATGACATTGCCCTTAACTTGCACGACCCCCGCCACCCCGTCGCTCCATGCAGACAAAATGCCGTACCCCGTATTCTTACCGTCCCCGGTCAACTCGTTACCAATGATATCTACACCGTTGGCGGCGTAGAGAGCAAGCAGGCGTGCGCCACTCCCCTCAATGCGGTTGTGGCAAATCCGCACATCGACGGGCGCTTCCCCCGGACTCTTGGCCGATTCCCCAATGACCACGGCATGCGTCGGGCAGTTGACCAGAATATTCCCGGTTATGCCCAGGTTGCGGTTGTTCTTCCTGCTCCATATACCATAGCCGCCCCCGGTCATATCCAGGGTATTTCCGCTGATCAGAATCCCGTCGGCCTGACTCACGGCGATGCCGTGCTGCCGGGCACCGGTCGAAATCGTATTGCCAACGATGGTCAGGCCTTTGACGCTGTCGCTGGCTCTGTACTCGCGGCCATCCGGCGTTTTGCCGGTTTCTCCCGAGTAAACCCGTATGCAGGCGTGGCCGGCAATGCTCCCCGATGTGTAGCATGTGGCCTTATTGTTCATGACCAGGGCATCTTCGATCTTAGAGCCCTTTACCGGATTGAGCTTGAAGAACCCCTCGTGGGTTCCCGTCATAACATTATCCATTACGATGAGACGGCGGGAAGTAAGTCCGTCTCCCGGCTCGAAGTTGATGGCCATGCAGGACGCCTGCTGCCCAGGATCCACAATGGTGTTGCGCACAATGACAACGTCCTCGTTCGACGCATCCGTACCCAGAAACTGCCAGCCACACGAGCGGCATTCGTTGTCCGCCACCAGCAACCGCCGCTGGCATTCGGGCTCGACGGCGGCTTCCTCCCAGCCCTGAAAAAAACAGTGATGGATCCTGTTACCAACGGCCCAGTCGTCCGGGTGTCCCTGCAGCAGGATTCCGGCGTTGTCGGTCTCGTTACCCGGCTGCCCCATCCATCGTCCCGGCCCGCCCCGGCCGATGAAACCAAGATGGGAAATCTCACAGTCACCGATTGTCATTCGGAAGGTTGCGTTGCCCCAGCGTTTGCCGGTTCCGTAATCCGCCTTGTGCCACACAGTCATGCCAACCTTCACCATGGCGGTGTCCATCGGTTCGTCCTGCCAGTTCTGGCCGTCGGCCCTGCTTGCCTGGCAGAGCAGTGTTTCATGCATGCCGTCGCCGAACACTCGAATGCCGTCGTACTTGAAGAGCAACGGTTTGCTGAGGATATAACGCCCCTTGGGAATGTGAAGTGCTTTGCCGTATTTACCGGCATAATCCAATGCTGACTGCAGCCCGACAAAGTCCTTGGTATCCCAGCCGGGCCGATATCGGATATCAGGTAGAAGGGGATTGTCCGGATCGTCCAAACGTCCGTTGCGGCTGATAAAATCGTCGTCAGCCAATGTCGCTGAGCCATCCCCTAAAACGCCAAAATCCGCAGCCTCGACAATACCCGGGGAACTCGTCTCTTCAGCCCCGGCGGCACGTTCGTCCGCGACGACCGGAACCGCCTGCACAAACAAAAGCGCCGCCAGGCATGCGACAGTAGGGGATCCAGAAATACCTAATATGGACATCTTATCATGACTCCTTTGTTGTTCCTGCACGTTTACAGTCTATCCTGTATGGTTATGGTGCGTACCTATGCATCCACGTGGCAAGTATGCGGATTTTGGCGCCGGCGATGACACACCAGCCAGACCACACCGAGTAAAGTGAGAACCAGAGTTGTGGGTTCCGGGACATAGTAACCGACCGCAAAAAGGCTGAAGCGGTCGATCCCGTTCCCCCATATATGCGTATCGTCATAACCGGCGGTGATGTCAACCCATTCTCCGTCCAAATAGTGGAGCAACTGGAGCGGATAGAGGTTGTCCATCGCAAACAGGCTGGTGTTGTAGCGGAACGTCAAATCCACAAAACCGTCGCCGAAGTCGAAACTGCCCGCATCGGCAATATCCCAGATCCCGATAGATGGTCCGGCATTGAAAACGGCTTTTGTATCAGGTACATCCGAACGGTCAGCGGCCAATAATGAGATAGCAAGCGGGCCGCCGCTGGCAACATCGGTGAATTCCATTCGCAGGCTGTTTATCAGGTCGACACCCGTATCTTCGCTTGCTTCACCCCAGTTGTGCTGGCTTAAGCCTGATGCGACAGTGATACCAGGCAAGACCAGCTTGCCCTTGTTGACGGCATACCACCCGTTGCTGCTCGTGTTATCGATCGTGTTGTCCACACTGTCAAAGGCACTGAGATTCAGCGCCCGGTCCTGGCCGTAACCATCGGCAATCACCTGCCCGTTGTTGGTCAGCACCCCGCCATTGCAGGAGAAGAGATTGCCGCTGCCGTCCTCCGACCAGCCGCGGAACATGCCCGATGCTGTGGCGTCGCCTCGTATGGTCATCGTCAACGCAGAGGTGAAGGCGACAGTGCCAGTGCCGTCCGCATTGCCCAGGTCGTACGTTCCCTCACCCCCCGGCCCGTTCCCAATATTCAGGAAGGAGCCATAATAATAGCCTCCGGAAAGCGTTGTGCCGGCGGACTGGTTGAGTACGCCGGTGCCGGAATTACCGATGGTGACGGCCCTTACGCCGTGCATGACAGCGCTTCCCGTCAGGTTGTAGGTCCCGCTGGATCCCTCATCAGCGCCGATGTTAAAGGACCAGCGCTGAAATGTTCCCGCACTGTGATTCACCGTACCCACACCACCGGAGGATTGGCCGATAGTGGCGCCGCTGTACCCGCCCACGACATTCGTTCCCCCGGTCTGATTGAATGTGCCGGTTCCGGCCTTCCCGACCAAGAGCGTGTAGGGTACGTCAATGTCGCCTTCCGCGCTCAGATTGTAGACTCCGGTGGTGCCGGTGCCACTCCCGACCTCAATTGAACGGAAATAAGCCGTCCCACCTGTGTGATGGACCGTGCCCACCGCTCCCTCGTTCGTACCCAGCCTGAGGTAGCCGTTGCTGCCCAAGTATCCCCCCATCAGGTTGACGGTTCCGGCTCCAGAGTAGCCCACGTACGCCGACTGATAGGTCGTGGTCGGCCTGAGCTCGCCCTCACCCTCGATCGTGAGTGTACCCATGTCATCGACATTGTACCCCAGGTAGAGATTCCGCGAAACCGCGCCGGCCTGGGTGACCTTTGCCGCGGCGACGCTCAGCGTGTCGCATCCGATGTAGGCGTCATCACCTGTCGTGGGTACGGTGTCGCCCGACCAGTTGTCCGGCGTGGCCCAGTCCTGATCGGCACCTCCCCCGGCGTCCCAATCCACTGCATAACACCTGCCGAGGCACAGCACCGTACCGAAAAGTATCATTCCAACTTTCATCGTTGTTTCGTTAAAAGTGTGGTTACTCATTTCAATGCAGTCTCCCATTTTCTGTCTTTTTATCATGGACAATCGAATTTCCAGTCCCAAATTAAGTGAACTTTCAGCCCCTCCTTGCAATTGCTCTCGTCCAGGATGTGTCACTCGTTACTTTCGCCCGTACCAAATTTTCTTCGCTCAAGGATTCTCTCTGCCACCTCCTGATTCA
>JAIPIM010000132.1 GCA_021734725.1 Minisyncoccota bacterium
CACAATCATAGCCTGGGGCAACGCCGCTGGCAGAGGAAGAAGCTGAAGGCGCAGGAGGAGATGCATGAGAACTGCTCAGCAGTCCCGAAGGGGACGTCACAATCATAGCCTGGGGCAACGCCCCAGGAAATGGAATGTCAAATCGATGCGCCCTGAAGGGGCGCGACAAAAAGAGGGCCCCAAATGCCGCAATCGTTTTGCCAAATATACGGCCACCTCGTCTTCTCAACAAAACTCCGACATCGCTGGCTTGATGTCAACCTGCGCGCCGAGCTGCATGCCTACCTTGCCGGCGCACTGAGAAAGATGGAGTGCGCCGATGTCCACATTGGTGGCACGGACGACCACGTGCACGCGTTGTTCCTGCTCTCGAAGAAGGTGGCCCCCGTGACGTTGGTCCAGGAGTTGAAACAGAGTTCGTCGAAACACATCAAGACGTTGTCGTCAGAGCACGGGGTTTTCGCCTGGCAACGCGGATATGCGCTCTTCTCCGTGAGCCCCACCGCAAGGGCGGCCGTACGGCGATACATTGAAAAGCAAGAGGAGCACCATCGGCATGCGACATTTCAGGATGAGTTGCGTGAGCTTTTGAAAAAGGCGGGGCTGAAGTTTGATGAATGCTATCTCTGGGACTGAGTCTTGTTGCGCCCCTTCAGGGCGACTGTTCATATTCGACCGCGTCCTGGGGCGTTGCCCCAGGCTATCATTGTTTCATGCCTTTGGCATGGTGCTCTCACAGGAAACGCCATGAAACAATCCATCACCCAATATGCCCGACTGGGGCGTTGCCCCAGGCTATCATTGCTTCATGCCTTTGGCATGGTGCTCTCACAGGAAACGCCATGAAACAATCCATCACCCACTATTCTCGTCTCGGGCTTGTCCACCACATGCTGTACCCCGACTGCGGTGAGCATCCCGACGAGCACGTAGCGACACTGAAGGCACTGGCCACACGGGATGACATTGAAACATTCGACTGTTGCCTGCCATACGATGAAACGGCACGCACTGAACTGGTCCCGTGCTTGCGCGCCTGCGGCAAGACCAATATCACCTTTGCCACACACTTTTTCCCACTCCGCAAGTTGTCCCTCGCTACCACCAGTGTTACGGAACAAGCTCAGGTTCGCATGATTGTGCGGGACATGATCGAGCAGGCGGCCGCCATTGGCGCGACCGGCTTTATTTTTGCATCAGGGGGCCCTCAGCCCGCCGAGGCAACGCCGGCTCATCACACCGCATTTGCCGAGTTTTGCCGCTGGTTATGTAAAGAACTCAAGCCGCATGGTATTACCGCATTGCTCGAACCATTCGATATGGACATCGACAAAAAATTTCTTTACGGTTCCACAGATCAATGCGTAGCACTGATTGAATCGTTAGAGCCGGAGGTCGACAATCTTGGGATCGAACTGGATGTTGCTCATGTACCACTCATGGGGGAAAGCTTTGCCCATGCCATCCACACGGTGGCCCCCCAATTGGCGCGTGTTCACCTGGGCAACTGTGTACTTGGCGACCGGAACAACCCCCGGTACGGGGACACACATCCGCCCGTGGGTTTTCCCGGCGGCGAGATCGACATCCCGGAACTCAGCCGAATTCTGGAACTGCTCCTGGAGATCGGCTTTCTCAACGCAAAAAAGCGCGGCGATCTGGTCATCGAAATGACGCCCTGGCCCGGCTGGACGGTCGACAAAACGATTGACGATAATTTCAGACGGCTGCATTCGGCGTGGGAGCAAGTGAGTCTATAATAAAAAGGCTGAAATCACCGATTGAAAATCATTAAACTCGAAGGACACAAACCATGATCCTGGATCACATCGCACAGGCGGATACATACGCCAACTTGCACTCCGGCCTGGCCGCGGCCTGCACTTTTCTTCGCCGAAACGATTTGGCTGATTTGCCTGACGACCGTTACGACCTCGACGGGGACCGCGTTTACGCCATGGTCTCGCGGCAAGCCACCCGCCCAAAAACGGACGCCAAGCTGGAAGTGCACAGACGCTACATTGATCTGCACTATGTGGTGGCCGGCCGTGAGGGAATAGGGTGGAGGAGTCTCTCTGACTGTGTCACGCCGGAGGCGCCATTTGACAAGGAGCGGGATGTTCAGCTGTTTCACGATATTCCGGATACATGGGTCGTACTCCAGCCGGAACATTTTGCCGTTGTCTATCCTCAGGACGCTCATGCACCTCTCGTCGGCACTGGGGACGTCCATAAAGTCGTCATAAAAATCGCCTGCCAGCAGTGATCCCGACAAATCAGCATCCAAGGAAAGAAAGCATTGCCATGCCTGAGAACCGTCCAAACATTCTGTACATTCATTCGCACGATACGGGACAGTTCATCCAGCCCTACGGGTACAATGTGCCAACTCCCAACCTCCAGCGTCTGGCGGAGAGTGGCGTACTATTTCGCAATTCCTTCACCGCGAACCCGACGTGCTCACCCAGCCGCGCCTGCCTGCTGACTGGACAGTCTCCGCACAACAACGGCATGCTCGGTCTGGCGCATCGCGGCTTCTCTCTCTACAACTACGACCATCATCTTTTGCATACATTAAAAAAGCACGGATACGCCGCCTATCTGTCCGGTGTGCAGCATATCGCAAACATGTACGACGTGCCATGGCGGACGATTGGGTACGACAAGAAACTGGATGAAAACCATGAAGATGCTCATCTGAAGGCGGCTGATTTCTTGGACAGTGCGCCCGCCAGTCCATTCTTTTTGTCCGTCGGGTTTGCCGAAACACACCGAGGCGGTGAGCATCCCGAGGGGTTCCACCACGATCCGGACATTCCCGTCCCGGACGAGCGCTACGTCATGCCGCCGCCCCCTTTCGCGGACACCCCTGAAACGCGCCGAGATATGGCGTTGTTCATGCAGAGCGCAGCAACACTGGACCGCAAAATGGGGGTGGTGTTTGACGCTCTTGAACGTTCGGGATTGGCCGACAATACCTTGATTGTATGTACGACCGACCACGGCATCGCCTTCCCCCGGATGAAATGTAACCTTCAGGATTCCGGCACCAAGGTTATGCTGATTATGAAAGACGGACGTGACTTCAAGGGGGGCCTGGTAGTGGATGGAATGGTCAACAACATTGACATTTTCCCTACCCTCTGTGACTACCTGAATATTGAGCCGCCGGAATGGCTCGAGGGTCGTTCCTTCCTGCCGCTGGTGCGCCGGCAGAAAGACACCGTCAATGACGCTGTTTTCTTTGAGATCAATTATCACGCAGCCTATGAACCGTTGCGCGCGGTGCGTACGCAACGCTGGAAGTATATCCGCCGTTTTGATCCCCGGCTCCGTCCCGTGCTGCCAAATTGCGATGCGTCACCGACGAAGACGCAGTGGCTCAATGCGGGGTGGGATGCGGTATCAGCAGACGATGAAATGCTTTACGACCTTATCCTGGATCCCAACGAAACCAACAATTTAGTGAGCGACCCGGGACATGCTGACGTCCTCACTGATATGCGTGAACGGCTGACTGCCTGGATGCGAAACACGCGGGACCCTCTAAGTGACGACGGTGATATGCCGCTTCCCGCGTCAGCCATCTGCAATGCGCGCGACGACCTTCACCCTTCGGACGACACGCTGCCCACGGGAACCCGATAGTTGCCCTACAAAAAACCTTTTGCATGAGGTTAAACAGACCTCACGTCCGCTTCTCGGCGTGAGCTTAATAGTGGTAAAAACGTACACGCTGCTGTTTCCGTCAGCGCAACAACATAGCGGACGAGTCGCGTCGACATGGAGCAGTAGTGAAAAAATAGTAAAAGCGATCCCGCATCTTGAAAAAACGGCGGATACGGTTAATATTCATCGATTCCATTACATTGGATCCGCCGGGGCCGTAGAGACGTGTCGGACACGGATTTTAAGATCTCGCGGGGTGCCTCCGTTGCAGGCTAGGCTTGGAAGGGCTTCTAACGTTTGGGAGTCACCAACCTTCTCGGAATCTGCGTGAGAAAGTGATACTTGCCGATGGATAAAGAGTCGCCGAACCGAGACATCGTCATTCGAGCGATAGACGTCAAGCGTTATTATGGAGAGGGCGACGCGGTCACCAAAGCCCTGGACGGAATTACGCTGGACGTGTATCGGGGCGAATACCTGTCCATTATGGGACCATCCGGATCCGGCAAATCCACATTGTTCAACATGATCGGCGGTATTGACTCCCCTACGGAAGGCATGGTCTTCATCGACGAAATTGATGTCGCGCAGCTGGATTCCTATGAACTCGCCTGGATGCGCTGCCACAAGATCGGGTATATCTTTCAATCCTACAATATACTGCCCGTGCTTACCGCCCTCGAGAATGTAACCCTCCCCATGGTGTTTGCGGGGTTAACATCGGACGACGCGCGGGACAAAGGGGCGGAAATCCTCAGGACCGTCGGGCTTGGGCAGCGAATTTTCCATCGTCCATACGAAATGTCCGGTGGACAGCAGCAACGGGTGGCCGTGGCACGCGCGCTGGCCAATGACCCAGTCATTATTCTTGCCGACGAGCCGACCGCTAACCTGGATGTTAAGACCGGGGAGGAAATCATCGATTTATTGTGCGAACTGAAAACAGAACGAGGCATCACCGTTATATCCGCGACACACGACATGAAGATGCTTGACGTTTCGGACCGGATTTTATGGATCCGCGATGGCCGGGTACAACGCTTGGAGGAACGTAAGAATTTAGATATCAGCATCGGAGAAATTGAGTAGTGGGCCTTTGGGCATCAAGGCAGGACAAGGAGCCGCGGCTTGATCGGCGCAGATCTCTGGCTGGTGTACCGGTGCTGCCGGACAATGTATCCATTGACCGGAGCAACGATGACGCGTGGGTATTGGCGATTCGAGTCGATCGCAAGAACAGTTTTTTTTCACGCTTCCTTCCCCCGACAATAACAAAACGGGTTAAGCTTGATGAACTCGGAACATTTGTGATCAAACAGATTGACGGCGAAAAGACGGTGGCGGACATTGCCCAGGCCTTCCGCCGCGAATACGGAGTCACGCGGAGAGAAGCTGAACTCAGCATTGCGGATTTCATGAAATCCCTTATCGCTCGCAATGCCGTGGCTATAGCAATAAGGCAATGAGCATAGCCCTACTGTACGCCCCGTGGCCGGGATGCGTCGGCAACGTTGTTTAGCAGCAATGATAAGTAGACTTAACGCGAGAACGGTAAAGCGTACTTGAGGTGCATTTCGTTGATGGCGACGTTTCCGTTTATGCAAGTGCACGTGAAGGTAGTCCGACGAATAACGGAGTGGACTGGTGTGATTAAACTGAAGCGACATTGTTTTCTCGTAGTGTTGGCGACGATCATGCTCGCCGGCCTTTCGGCCCCGGCACAGGATGATGCGTCGAAACTTAAAAGTGAGCTTGCAGCATTCATCGCGCCCCTTGGCTCCCGAGCTCCCGGCAGTGCTGGAAACCTGGCCTTGGAAGACAAGGTGGCAAAACGCTTTGCCGACTCCGGTTTCGCCCATGGCGCTATCCGTTTCACGGCACCGTCATTCATCCCAGGCGAAACGACGATTCAACTGGAGAATGGCCCCACCGTCCGATTGCGGCCCATGCACCCCTCCCTCACCCGCCCCGGCAACTTCCGTGAGCGTACCTTCCAGTCCCCGCTGATTTATTTTGGTCAGGCGGAAGTTGCTGACCTCGCGGCGCTGGAGGGGTTTGACCTTAACGATTCCATTGCGGTACTCGAGTTTGACTGCGGAGGCGCGTGGCAGCGTTTGGCCCGTTTCGGCGTCCGGGGATTCATTTTCCTCGGTGGTGATATGCTGTCGAATCGGGAGGCACAACAGAAAGTGACGAACACCGAAGTGCCGGTTCCACGGTTCTTCGTCGATGCTGAGGCAGCCGACGATCTGCGAAGCCGTCTTACGCAAAACGATAAACGTCAACCTGTTATGGCCACGATAAACGCCGTTCCGTCCGCTTGGAAGAATCGCGGGCTACGCAATCTGTGGGCATTTATCCCTGGCAGCGATCCTGACCTTGAAAAAGATGTTGTCGTCGTTACCGCACCAATGGACGCCAACTGCGTCGTTCCGGAGCTCGCGTTCGGCGGCCAGCATGGCGCCAACCTTTTCCTGTTACTCAAACTCCTCGAAGAATTCAAGCAGACGCCACCGGCGCGTTCGGTTATGCTGGTCGCGCTCAACGGGCATACTTACGGCCACTTTGGCGAACGCATGCTGGCTTGGCACCTCATGGCCCCCCCGCCTAAAGTTGAGCGGATGCGCGCATTACTGGCCGATCAAATCCGCACGGAAAAAGTTTATCTCGATTTCTATCAAATGATCGACTTCAGCGAACCAGTGGATGAAATTGAACGGAAACTCATCGACCTGCGTACCCTGGAGGATCGTTCCACCGGGCGACTGCTGAAGCTCAAGGATCCGGTCGTGGCATACTCGAAACGTGACGTCAACTTGACCAAGGCCGCCTTGCTTCGTGTACAGGAAGCCGAACTCTCCGATGCCGAGAAGAAGGAACAACAGAAGTCGTTCCAGAAGCATCTGGACAAGTATGTTCGGATCCTTACACTCTTTAACAAGGTCGGCATTCAGACAAATTTCAGTGAATTGAATCCGGATGAGGTTGCTGTTCTCAAGGACTACATCAAGACGATCCGTACAAATTACGAAACGTGGCTCGCAAAAAACCGGGAGGCTTTGGACATTGATACGGCTAACGGCGCCGTTCGAAAAGTCCTTCAGGGGCGGCACGTGAGTTTTCTGATATCGCTGGAGTTAATGTGGAACGGCTCGAAAATAGGATTTTACGGTAACGCCGGAGCGCGTTTCGGGACAAACACGGTCCGCATTGCGCGTACAGTTGACAGTGAGGGGCACATATTTCTTGATACCTTGACCAACTACGCGGGATTGAGTCAGGACTATTACTTCCAGAACACCCAGGCCCCAAACAGCGGCGGACTGAGGAAGTACTACTCCGCCTGGGTTCCGGCGGTCGCCTTGCGGACCGCATTCAGCGACCCACGGCGGATGTTCACACCAGATGACGTGGTGGAGGCTCTTGATGCTGATATTCTTCACCGTCAGTTCACCTTCACAACAGCATTTTTTCGGCACTTGCTCGCGGATCCTTTGGTCACCATGTCAGGTGAACTTAGCAGACCTTCAGCAGAACTCATTTGGTCGTTAAACATCAAGACATTTAAATTCGACGAGTTTTCAGCCTCCGTTGTCCCGCAGCTGCCCGTACCGAACACCATGTTCATACTTTATCCATATGTGGCGGAATCAAGCGATACAAGTACGCATGTAAGTTTTGCCGAGCCCGACACGATTAATCGAGTTTTTGTCAAGACGGATGAGCGTGCCAGCGAGATCCTCTATGGGCTTGAGGGGAATAAAGGGTCCCGTGTGACGAAAGCGTACCGACTCGATGACACGCTGGCGGGCGTCGATCATGTTATCGATGCTGGAGAAGCCGAAGCCAAAGCGAGTTCGAACATCCCGGTGACAACATCGCGCACACTTGCTTTGTTCAAATGCTACGAATTACCTGTCAGAAACCGGGAAGATCCCAGCCGGGTCTCCCATGTGCCGATCACGTCTGGCGGCTACTACATCCTTGATGCCGCCCAGGATTCCGCCCCCCGCAAATATGGTCTTGCGGGCATGAGTTCCGCATTGTCATCCAAGCGCATGCCGGAGCACTTGTCGGGGCCCGCGGCGGTGTATCTCGAGCCCGGTTCCCGAGTCAAGATCCTGACCGAATTCAAGCGGACCGCGCTCAATGCCAGCGACGAATACCCGGAAGGGAAAGGGTTCCGTTCACCTGAAGAGCTGGGGGCCGACTTTTTTTATACAGCCGCCAAAGACATGAAAACCCTGAACCGTTATCGACTCGAAAACCTCCAGGGTGTCTCGAATCAGTTGGTTGACGATTATCTTGCCAAAGGCCGTCAGCACTTGGAGTCTACGCATGCCGCCGACTTGGAGAACCGCCATCTCGATTATTTGAAATCGCTTTACCAGGCGCTGGGCAGTGAGGTAAAAGCGTACGCCCAGATCAGCGGTATCACAAACGACATGCTGAAAGCGATTGTCTTCTATATGGCGCTGCTCCTGCCATTCTGTTTTTTCATTGAAAAACTGCTGTTTAAGTTCGTTAAGCTGGAGATCCAACTTGGTGTATTCGGCGTCCTGTTCGTACTGACATTCCTCCTGTTTCGGATGATTCATCCCGCGTTCAAGGTCGCGACAGCGCCGGAAGCGATCTTTATCGGATTTGTAATGGGGGTTCTTGGACTGTTCGTTATCATGATTCTACATGGCCGGTTTGAAGGTGAGATGCAGCTCCTCTTCATGACCTATTCGGGCGTAGACTCTTCAGAGGTCGGGTACTCCACCGTAGGCCAGAAAGCCATGTTGATCGGGGTCAACAACATGAAGCGCCGACGCATTCGGACCAGCCTGACGACCGCAACCATCGTCCTGGTCACGTTCACCATGCTGGCTTTCTCCAGTGTATCCAAGCGCATGAGTCCCACGATTATTCCGGTGACTCGGACAACACCTTACAAGGGCGTCTATTATCAATGGCCGGGCAGTCTACGGATGGACGAGCGTACTTTGTCTGTACTGAAAGAACTGTTCACCGGTACCGCGGCCGAAACCGTTGTACGCCGCTGGTTGATTCCGCCACCCGCCACCGGGAACACGTTGCCTTACCCCTTCCCTTTGGAGAGCTCCAAGGGAAGCGTTCTGCAGCTTGATGCCGTCCTGGGAATATCGACACGAGAGGATGGTTTCCTGGGGCCCATCGCCATATTGCCGGGCGGCCGGTTCTTTTCGTCGGACAATGCCAGCGAAGCTGTGCTTCCGGTTACGGCAGCCGATGCGCTCGGATTGACGCAAGACGATGTCGGCTCAGCCGACCTAATCTTCCGCGGCCATCGATTAAAACTGGTCGGCCTCGTAGATAATGAGCGTTTCCGAGCGTTACGTGAGCTGAATAACCGGCCCATTCTGCCTATCAAGGAAATTCAAAAAGGCGCTCTCAGCGGCACACAGAAAGTTGCC
This sequence comes from Minisyncoccota bacterium, assembly GCA_021734725.1. Classification (GTDB taxonomy): domain Bacteria; phylum Verrucomicrobiota; class Lentisphaeria; order Oligosphaerales; family MVZH01; genus JAIPIM01. The sequence continues at coordinate 9,108 of JAIPIM010000132.1, forward strand.
AGCGGCAAAGTAGACCCCAGCGCCGTGCGGGAAACAGGCATATTCTATGCCGATATGTCCAGCCTTCTGATTCTGCCCGTGGAAACAGCCCGCAGTTTCGGCGCGCAGCCATTCAGTATCTCGGCACGCTTGAGCGATGACACATCGCTTTGGGATACCGTTGATATGCTGCTGACTGCCACCAGTGCGAAATTCTACATCGGCAGCCCTCGACCATTCGCCGTCGGAGCGGAAGGAAAACGCAAAACAAACGCGGGCAGCTACTACATCGGTTCCGGAGCAAAGACAAGCATCGGCGGACTGAGCCGCCTGATCATTCCTCTGCTGATTGCCGGTACGATCATTCTCAATACGATGCTGGGAGCCGTGTACGAGAGAAAGAGTGAGATAGCGGTTTATAACGCCATCGGGCTCAACCCCACCCATATCGGCCTTTTCTTTTTGGCGGAAGCCTTTGTGTACAGTGTCATTGGTTCGGTTGGGGGGTACTTGATTGGTCAGGGGCTGACATTGGGGCTGACAAAGTTCAACCTGGTCCCAGGTCTCAACCTTAATTTTTCGTCGCTGAGTGTGGTCTATGTCATCCTGTTCACCATCGGTGTTGTATTGCTCTCGACCATCTATCCGGCAATTGCGGCCACGCGTGCCGCCGTACCCTCCGGCAAACACCGCTGGTCCATGCCGGCGGTTGAAGGCAACCAGATGAATGTGACCTTCCCCTTCATCTACCAACCACCGCTGGCACCCGCAGTGATAGCCTATTTGGATCACTATTTTTCACGGTTTACCGAAGCTTCAGTGGGCGAACTGATCGCCACATTCGAAACGCTGTCAAAGGATCAGGATAAGCAAGGACGCCCCAGGTACACGATCGTGTATACCATTGCATTGGCGCCTTTCGATCTCGGCGTCACGCAGAATGCCACACTTCAAGCTCGCTATGATGATGTCGTGCAAAGTTATCGCGTTCACCTGAGGCTAGACCGCTTGTCCGGCCAGGATTCAAATTGGGTGACCACCAATAAACCGTTCCTCGAGAAACTTCGTCAGCATTTATTGCATTGGCGGAATCTCGACGAGATGGCGCACGAAAACTATCGCCAAGACGGGGATGCACTGTTTGAGCGCGGGACGCCGTTATCCGAGTAGGCACTGGAAACAAGGCGCGACTGTAAACGGAGACACAGGAAAAGCATGGCCAGGCGTCAAGACAGAGAGATTGAACAATACCGGACGCTCATGGAACCGCCCGAGAAGTTCCACGACGGGTTCAACTGGAAAACAGTGATCGGCGCCTTTTTCCTCGGTTT
>JAIPIM010000133.1 GCA_021734725.1 Minisyncoccota bacterium
GGCAGATGCGCAACCACGCCGTCGACCTGTCCGTTCTGTACCGGGGGACAGGCAAAGGCAGTGTTCCGGTCGTAGAAGATTGGCACCATGTAATATCCTTTTGCTTCCGCCAGGTGGGCCAGCAGCAGGAAACGCGAACCCGTGTAGGGATCCGTCGACGTTGCGTCCAACATACGAGTGACGAATGCAATGACATTGGTGCGTGGCCGCTCGTGAAAGCCGGGCCCGCGCCGCATGAGTTTGGCAGCCAGGTTCGGTGTGTACTCCAGATCAGCGGCTGCCTTCAACACCCGCCGCCGAGTGTCATCCGCGAAATTCTTAGCGCCGTTCAGCACGCTGCTGGCGGTGCCCATACTGACGCCGGCGCGTGCCGCGATATCTTTAAGCTTGACCATGAATATTCCCTCACCGAAAGGTGTGTCAAAGCAATTCACTGAAACGCTTCAATAATAGTATTGCATCCCGTTTTCCGCATGTCAAGAGCCTCCTTCGTTTTTTTGGCATCTCGTGAGTTGCATCTCAGGACGGAACCCGGTAAGTTACCTTAATAGATTTTGTAAGAGGGTTAATTAAGATTTTAAGCGATGCTTGTACTCACGAAAACGGAACAGGTGGAACAGAAGCTGCGCAACATGATTGCGGCGGGGAATTACGCGCATGGAGCGCAACTGCCCACGGAAAAAGAAATGATGCGCATATTCGGCGTTGGCAAAGTCACTGTTCGCGCCGCGGTTGACCGCTTGGAGGCCGATGGTCTGGTGCGCCGGCGCCGTGGGTCTGGAACGTATGTCAATTGTCCGCTGGGCAAGAGTGAAATCGCGATTGTCGGCAGAATGGCTGCCCCGAACGGCATGGGGAACGATTTCCAGACGCTTGTGCTATCGGAACTTCAAGGCCATATTCGCGAGGCGTCATTCAGGCCGGTGCTGCATTTCGGTTCCGGTACGAACAGTGCAGAATACAGGTCTTCTCTCAAGCTTTTTGACCCTGGCGTGCTGTACGATGCCGCTGGCGTTATCGGCCTCCATGATCTGCGAGAATTCGATGAGGAACTTCTTGACCTGGGTATACCGGCGGTGGGTATTTCGCTTGTTCAGGCAACATGTCGTCATTGCGTAGTTCTCGATCACGCGGGCATGCTGGATCGCATGGTGGACGAATTGCAGCAGCGAGGGATTGATGAATTTGCGTTCGTCCATTTCCGCTTTCCCGACGATTATCTCACACCGGGACATCAACACCAAGCCCTTGCCCGCCTTTACGAATCGCTTGAGCACAAGGCAAACGTGACATTCGTCCCGATAGACTACGGAGACGGTATGAATCCCGTGCATGCATACGGAATTCTGGGCCGCTTCCTGGAAATGCCTAACCGGCCCCGCTGCGTAGTCTTCGCGGATGACTGCATTTTTGCCCTGGCGTTCCCCGCGATATTCGAACATGGTCTTCAGGTGCCGCGGGATATCCAGATCATCAGCCACCTCAATCTTGGTCGAGCATACGGCTTCCCGAAGCCTGTTACGGGTATCGGGTTCAACCCAAACCGTATTGCCGACGAATTATGGCACATGCTCAATGATGTAATGCGAGCGCCGGGCATGCCGTCGTCCCACGTGATGATCGAACCGGAATGGGTGCGCGGAGAGACTTTGTAAAGTGCTCGCCCCCTGAAGCCGGCATGTTCGGGGTTTGGTCACTCAAAACTGAAAAAGCCAACGGGAAAGGATTGGAACGAAATGGGTATGTCCCTGAAATTGTTGTGGCGTGAGGCAGCTCTTGGTGCGATGGTTGGGGCGGCGTTGCTGACGGGGCTTGCGCCTCTCTGTGCCGAGGAGTTGATGGACCGTCTTGTGGATCCCGATATTCGAGGGAGTCTTTCCGAGACACACCCCAGCCCCGGCGGGTTTCAGACATCGCCTACTCTGCGTTGGGGGCGTCACGACAGTCCCCACGATAATAGCGAATATCGCGGATTTCTGCAATACACCATTCCCGACATCCCGGAAGGATCTTGGCTTTACGCTGCTGAACTGGTGTTATCCGAGGTCGTAAACGAGCGGCACGTCGGGCCGCCCGGGGTGGATGTGCGGCTGATCGACGGTGAGTGGGATGCGGACACGATATATTTCGATTACCCGACGATGGGCCCCCGAAAGACAAGCCTCAGCGAAAACACTCACCGAATCGATGTCACGGAGTGGTTTGACGGCACCGCGGAAGGGCTCCACGTAGAACCCGGCGATCTCTTTTCGCTGCAAATCAGACGTGCCCGGACGGGCGGGTATCGTCGAGCACGGACAAACGGCAAGGTGCAATTGAAGATGACTTATGTTAGCGATCCGGAAGTTCTCCTGATTCTCCCCCAGAAACCGTTGAAAGCTTTAGACGGCGGAGGGCGTCCTGCGTTCACCCAGCGGGAAGCAGCAAAGCGCCTTCAAACACTTATTCGCCGGGCGACTGGTTTGCACGCCCCCATCACGGCGTTGCCGGCTACGGTGCCGGACGAGGTTGTCAGGATGTACGTCGGCTACGGGCCGCACCTGTCTGGGTTGGTGAGCCCGCCCTCGCGGCCGGAAGGATTGAAGATTGTCGAAAAGGAAGGAAACCTTTTCCTGCTCGGCGAGATTGCCGAGGCGGGTACGAACAACTGGCCCGAGCCGGTAGACCGGGGGGTCATGCACGCCGTGGAAACCTTCGCCGAGGAGGTACTGGGCTACCGCTTTTTCTTCGCCACCTTGGGATCGGATAGCGACCTGTCCGAGCTGGGTACCGTGACACCTGACATCGGGGAGTTAACGATTAAGCCGGGATTGCTCATTGAAGACGCGCCCGCTTTTAAGCATCGGGTGCCGCATGGCATGCCCCGGGGTTCTATAGGCCTGCGTACCGGAAGTTCCGTGGCATTCAACTGCAACCATGTTCACAATCCCGCTGCCTGGCGGCGAATGTACGGCGACGAACACCCGGAGCTTTTTGTGCTTAAGGAAGACGGCACGCGGGACTGGAACCACCTGGACTATGCCGAACCGCTGGTCTTGGAGAAAGAAATCGAGCACTTGGAAGCCTATTTTGCGAGCGACGGCGCGAAACGACCGGGCATGGCCAGAACGCCGACAAGTCGATACATCATGGCCGAGCCCACGGACAACTATCCGGACAGCCACAGCGAAGCGGCAAAGAAACTGCTCAAGCCCGATGCGGGGTGGGGGCGGCAATCGAATCTGTGGTTCGATTACGTGCGCAGATTAGCGGCGGAAGTTGAAAAACGGTGGCCCCACATGCGTGTCTCGACCTTGGCCTACCAGTGGCATTATTACCCGCCCGACGTTGAAATACCGGACAACGTCGACGTGATGGTCTGCCTTATGCGGTCGTCCACCCAGAACAAACAGCCGCAGGTTTTTCAGCACAATCTGAAAACCGTCAAGGAATGGTTGAAGCGGGTGGGAAACGATCCTGAGCGCCTGTTTCTCTGGGAATACTGGTGCTGGCCGGGGTTCTTTGTGACGTCCCCGACCATCGGTCCCTATGCCATGCAGCGTTGGTTGCAGACAGTGCAGCCGTACGTGTCCGGGGTGTTTATCAACGGGGGAGGTCATCCGCGACCGTTCGAATACTTAATGTATCGTGTATGGATGCGACTGCAGTGGGATCCCCAGTTGGACGTGACCGCCGACATCGCCGACGCCTGTCAAGCGTTCTACGGGCCGGCGGGGGATACGATGACCGCTTTTCACCGTCGTCTGATTCAGTGCTATGAAAAGGAATGGGGCAATCCCCTGCTTATATGGGGCCAATATTTTGCCACGCCCGGTCTGTACTATGGGCAGAGCTACCCCCGCCGGGAGATCGAGCGACTGGCGGTGCTGCTGGAGCAGGCACGTCGCGAAGCTGGCATGCCGGCGCTGCTCGAGGCCGAGGTGGAGCATGGAGGGGCCGTCTATCTTTTCAACGCGGATACGGCGCCCGTCCCCGTTACGATCAGTCTGACCGCGAAAGATCATGACATCCTTAATCCGACCGTGGCCTGGGACGGCGGACGGCTGGCTTGGAAAGGACGCCTGCGTTCGGGGGTACGCCTTGAGATTATTGGCGCGGGCCGGGCGCAGTTAGTCGATCCGCAAGGCTCGCGGTCTTCGGTCGGCAATGCGCTTGAAGGTGTTGTACCGGCTCTGGCACCCGGCGAAGGCGACGTGTTTCACTTCTGGCACGACGGCCCGGAGAAAGGCAAGCTCTTTCAGGTGGAACTGGGCTATGGGCGAGAGTCGAAAGACGTCACGCGGCACCATGAAAACACCATTGCAGCCCGCCGCCTGGAGTGGTTCAGGGACCCCTTCCTGGTCTTTCATCCAACGACCTCGCAATATGCCGAAAAGCGCGGCTTTTTCCCGGTGGCACATGTAGTTCACCGGCACTTGGGGTCTCCTCCGGTCTATGAAGTGTCGGAAGTTGAAACGTTGCCGGTCGATATGGATGATCCGGTATGGTCTGCCGCGCCTTCCCTGGAGCTGGTCCGAGGCAGGGAAAAAGGCGGTACGCCCTATCAGGCGATGGGATTTCCCGCCGATCTACGTACACACGCCCAACTTGTCTACACGCGTGACGCACTGGCTGTAACGCTCATGGCCGAGGGAGCGCCGGTCGAAGGCGAAACCGTCACGCTGAAAGTACTTGACAAAACATTCGAAGTTGCCGTGGACGGGACAGACAATGACGATGGGAACCCCCTGGTACGTCAGTTGCTGAGCGACGACAACGGCTGGCGGGCACTGGCGGTTTTGACGTGGGATGATGTTGGTCTCCCGGAGGCCGAGCGGCCGGTATCCCATGGCGCCGGTCCCGCGGACATGCGGCACAAACTGCCGTTCCAGCTCCTGCGGAGTCGTGGTGACGACAGTTACCTGTGGTCTCCGCCGTTAGGGTCCCCGTGGGGTCATGACCAGCAAGGCCCCGGAACACTCGTGTTTCTGTCGCTGTAGGCACCGTATTCCCGGTCTGGGCCAAAGACGTCAGGAACTGTCCTTTCCTCCGGCATCCGGCACCCTGGGGCGTGGATCGAAGCAAGAGGCTCTCAAAATGTCAGATGAACGAGTCCACAACCAGTTGACCGCCACTCAGACGCGTCATTTGCAGCGATGCCTCGCGGCGGTTGATTTCGACGACGATCTGAATCTTGTTCGCGGCCAGGGGCGCGGCCATGAGCGGGGCATGCAACAACGGTCGATCGCTTATCATCACCAGGCGCCCGGTACGGCGCGTTTCATTATGCTCCAGGCCATGGTCGGTCATGATACGCAACGTGTTTACAGGGCATTGCAGGCGTTGACCGCTTTAATTGACGACGATCCGCAAAATGAGACACACGGCTGCGTGCGCTGGTATTATGAAAACGACCGTTGCGAAGATACGAACGCCGCATTTTTCACGGGATTCCCGCTCGTGTGCGCGTGGATAGCTCGCAATGAATGGCACGACGGTGAGATAGGCGAGGCGTTCCGGGATTACTTCAGCAAGGCCGTTAAGTGGTTCCTCCATACCGCACGGCATCCCAGTTTTTTCTACCCGAACAAGTGTTACGGGGATTGCGCATTGCTCTACAGCTTTGGACATGTACTCGACGACTCGAAGCTTACCGAGGAAGGTCTTGACTTTTGTCGCCGGTGGTTCGACTATCTGCGGCGGCGTGGATGCGGCTGGGGGGAGGACCACAGTATTGCCTACGCCAATGTACTTATTCGAATGTCGCTCCTGTTGCTGGTCATCGGCTGCCCCGACGGCCTGCGGAAACAGGTGACCGAGTTCCTCGACGATATCATGGATTTTGTCGGTTTCCATAACGGTTATGTACCCATTCCCGCGATACGGGGCAAGCATTCCGGTGAAGTATTTCATGAATTCACGCCGTGGTTTGACCTTGATTCTACAAAGCTGACGGGTAAGAGCGCGGCGGCTTTCGTTCTTGTTCCACGATGCGGGTACAGCCCTCCGCCACCACGGATGGATGTCCCTCGCGAACGCATACACCGGACGTTCGATGATGAGTACAGCGTGGCCTGGGTGGAGAGACATGCACGGCTGGGGACTTTGAGCCGCTGGCCGTTGATGCCCAATATGTATCACCATGCCGAGTGGGGTGTCGGCCGTCAGGCAACGCCCGCGGCGTTCATTGCCGCCGACCGCAATTCCGGATATCTGCAGTGGAAAGCGGTAGACGACCGGGGAACCACCCGCTGCCATCCGGCCACAGGATGCAGCGGTGTCAATCGCTTCGAGAGCTGCCCGTTGACCCGCCCATTGACGTTTCTGCCGGAGGTCATTCAGATCGCGCATCAAAAACAGGGCGCCGCCATTGTCGTACGGGAAATTCATCGTTTGCATGCGCCGCTCCAGGACTTGAGCGACCTCTGGCGAATCCCCAAGTTTTCCGGCGACCTTTTTATCGACGGGATACGGTGGGAGCAGAAGCCATTGCAATGCCGGCCGGAATGGTGTGTATTAGACTACGGCAATGTAACGGTGGCCATAAAACCCCTGCGTACTCGAGGGGTCGCTGACCCAGAGCCGCGGGAGACAATCCTGGACATTGCGTTGGATGGTGATGGAATCGTGCTCAAGAATACGCTTTATGACGGCCCGGCAGATGAGGTGTGTGAACCGCTTCTTTATACCGGCTGGTGCGTGTTGTTGATGCAGGATCGCGATGGCGTTGACGAGTGGGACGTGCAAGAAGAATTCAAAGACGATGGCGAAATCCCACGGACGTATCAGGAATACGTTCGGTCAATCGCGCTACAGGGACCGGACACTTCGTTGATACTGCATCGAGACCCGCTTAATGAAAGCGCCACGGTACGTGCATAGAGCGCACAGCATTGGGCATCGATAAAGGGTCGCGTGAAATACGACAGTCCGCCCGCGTTGTTCGTGGTCCCTGCTTCGACCTGAACCGCGAACAACGAACGAAGCACTGGGAACGACTTGCGCGGAAACTGTTTCGCAAAAGTCTTTTCATGCATAAAGACAGAGTTGAGGTACAAAATGAAAAGAAATGCGGATACGAAGCGTGTCTGCCGGATCGAGCTCCCGCGAAAAACATTCACGTTGATTGAGTTACTGGTTGTGATTGCGATTATCGCGGTACTCGCCTCGCTGTTGCTGCCGGCCCTGCGCACGGCCAGAGAACGGGCGCGCAGCATTGCCTGCATGAGCAATCTGCGCCAGGCCGGGCTCACGGCAACGCTGTATACACTCGATTACGGGTGCTGGCCAGCCCACTCCAGTTACAGTTTGTCGCCATGGCGAATGCTTTCGGATGGCGACTACCTGGCGGACCTGCATATTCTGGACTGCCCCGCGGACGCGACTCGGACGCCGGGACAACGCAGCGGCATTTACCCCTATTCCTGGACGCAGGGAATAAACAGATCCTATGTCATTAACGTGAACGCCGGTCTGTTCCGGGGCCCCCTCCCGCAAAGCCTCTTTTTCTACCCCTATTCCCCCGAGGACTCGGATCACCCGGCGTGGGATGCCATGATTTTCGACTTTGAAAACGGCGTGACAACCAGCAATGCCTACTATTACGGCTACGAGTACTTCAGCAATGCCTGGGGGGAAGTGTCGTACTTCGATTTTGCCGGGCGTCATCAGGGTCGAATCAATATTCTCGCGGGCGATGGACACGTCGGCAATCTGGACTTGTTGAACTCAACCCCGGCAGCACCGGGAAAATGGGATGGTACCCCTACAGGGAATGCATACGAAACTCGATAAAGGAGGAAAGCGATGGGATAACCATAAATAGGAGTTCTTGAACTGGAGCACAAAGATTTTGGACAGAGAGAACGAAAAGCCCACTGAGCAACAAGTGAAAAGACAAAGGAGGATAGTGATGACGACAATGGAACCGAATCTTGTTGGGACTGGCGGAGTTGATAATGGCATGCTGCGTAAAACACAAACTAATCAATCAGGGAGAAAAACAATGAAGAACATCATGTACACAATCTGTTTGACCATGGGACTGCTGGCTTTGGCCGGCGGCGTGGCGAATGCCGACATTATCTATCAATACGAGTTGGACGCGTCCATCGCCGGTTACCAGGACACTTCGGGCGATATCGGTTTCGATTCATCTACAGCCCCTTGGTACGGCAAAGACCTTGCCGTGGGAATCGGTATTTACGACAAGCAGTCGTGGGCCAAGTACGACATTCCGGCGTTCCCAGGCGAGAGGATTGTCGAAGTGAGGCTGCATGTCGATGATATTGTGCAACATACCAGCGGAAATAGCTCTGGCTGGCGAGCATACTTTTCGCCGGACAATGTCTGGACCGCGGCAGACATAGCGAGCGAACACACGGTAGATGGGAGCACCGCTACCACTCTGATAGGCTGGAGTAATTCGCAGAGCTACCCTTACAATGCACGGGCGGCAATCACCCATTGGTTCTCGAATCCCAATGCCTTGCAGGGGCAGCAACTGACCGTCAGATACAACGGAATCGGTGGCGGCGGCAATCGGGCCGATTCAGCCTGGGCAGACGGGACTCTGATCATTCGAACGGTGCCGGAACCCGGTGCGCTGGCCCTGCTGGCAGCAGGGAGCGGGCTGATCTTGGTTTGCCGTCGGGTACGGTTCAGCGCGCGAGCCAAAAAGTAGGTGTCGGAAAAATACAGAAACCGCAACACGGTATGCGAAGCGAGACAACACCCGCTCCAGGATGAGTGCCTCCCGGAAGTGGTCTGTCCCGAACAGCACTAAGATAAGAGCCTGAAAGCGGAGATTTTAGTGTAGGAGTAGGGGTAAGAGTAAAAGGTGGGGAAGAGCGGATCCTCGTACTCCTGCTCGTACACATAATCATACACGCAGATCTGTCAGGCTCGTGTCGCTCAACGCTGCATGCGCTTCCACGTGGGGTTTTGCAACACCCTCTGGTTATTATCTCTGAATGGCGGTTTTAAAGGCTGGACAAATTCGGAAGATATGACACATTATGTAGTTTTGGGTTCGTGCGGACAGCGTATGCACGGATTTTTTCGCACTAATACATTGAATCATTATCAAAATGGTTACGAACTGACTATGGCAACGCGCAAGAAGAAGCAACGGAAGGGGCAGTCGGACGCCGCGGAAGCAGTGGACCAGCAAGCGCGGGCGAAGGCCGAGGCCGGCGCAAAGGACGCGGCGGACCAACCGGTCGAGCCGGAGGTCATGCCGCCGGAGGAGACGGAGGCGGCCGAAGCAGCAGCCCCGGGCGATGAACTCCAGAAGATGCTGGATGAAACCAACGAAAAGTATGTCCGGGCCAAGGCGGAGTTGGAAAACTACCGCAAGCGCGTGCAACGCGAGTTCGGTGAGATCCGGGACTATACAAAAGCCAATACCGTGCAGGAATTTTTCTCGGTATTCGACCATTTTCAGATGGCCATGAACCACGTGGGAGAGAACCCGGACGTGGAGACCCTGAAGCAGGGCATGGATATGATCCTCACGGAGTTCCGACGCACGTTCGAAGCTCTGGGGGTGCAACCGGTCGACGCCGAAGGGAAGGACTTCGATCCCAACGAACACGAAGCTGTCTCTCACGAGTCGTCGGACACGGTCCCGGAAGGGAAAGTGCTGCGTCAGTGGAAATGCGGCTATCGTATGGGGGACCGTCTGTTGCGGCCCGCAACGGTTATTGTCAGCAGTGGTCCGGAAGAAGAAAACGACGATGAATGACACCGGTTCGACACGTTGGAACAGCCGGAAAACTCAGCAGTAAAGCAGATTCATGGCACGAGATTATTACGACATCCTAGGAGTCAAGCGCTCCGCTTCTCAGGACGACATCAAGAAAGCTTATCGGAAGCTTGCGCTCAAGTACCATCCGGACAAGAATCCAGGCGACAAAGAGGCCGAGGAGAAGTTCAAGGAAGCGTCTGAAGCTTACGAAGTTTTAAGCGATACCGAGAAGCGCAAACGCTACGATCAATTCGGTCACGAAGCCTATACGCAGGCCGGTCGCGGCGGAGCGCCGCACGCCGATCCCTTCGATATATTCAGCCAGGTGTTCGGTGGTGGCGCCGCCGGTGGCGGCAGTATTTTCGATACCTTTTTCGGTGGCGGCCAGGCGCGCACGGGACCGCGGGCCGGTGCCGACCTGCGATACGACCTGGAGATTCCGTTCGAAGACGCTGTTTTCGGGGCCGACCGGACGGTGGACATTCCGCGTACGGTGAACTGCGAAACCTGCGGCGGTTCCGGATGTAAACCGGGGACCAGTGCGCAACGGTGTTCTCACTGCGGCGGTACGGGGCAGGTGACCATGGCCCAGGGGTTTTTCAGTATCCGTCAGACCTGTCCCTACTGCAATGGCGCGGGCGAGACATGCCAAACTCCCTGCCCGGATTGCCGCGGCCAGGGGCAGGT
>JAIPIM010000134.1 GCA_021734725.1 Minisyncoccota bacterium
GAAGATTATTTCCAAGGGCACTTTCCGGGTGCTCCCGTGATGCCGGGAGTACTCCAGATTGCATCTATGTCCCAAGTTGCAAACGCCGTATTACGTAAACGCGGCTTGCAGTCGCCGGATTGCTTTTACTGGATGTCAGGCATTCGCCGTCTCAAATTCCGCAATCCAGCGAGCCCTGGAGATCGTCTCCTAACTGATGTCACAATTCAAGCGATCGACAGCAACAGCGGGCGCGTGACGGTTACAGCAATCGTTCACACCGGAGAAACCACAAATTGTGAGGGAACCCTGGACTTGGTTCCCACCACGGAAGATGCGTTGCTTAGTCGGCAACGCGGGTTCGCGCCAGCAACTGAGAGCGAAAGCACTGAAAGGGGCCAAACAGTACTTGAAGCAACAGACATCATGGGTGTTATTCCGCATCGATTCCCTTTCCTATTGATTGACCGGGTGCTGGAATTGGATAAAGACAACAGTCGGATCCGTGTACTCAAGAACATAACTGGGCATGAACCGCTCCTCGAAGGATATCCGGTTCCGGTGTTACCCGGCTACATACAAGCGGAAATCGGGGCCCAGGCCGGCTGCACACTGGCCCTTTCACTGCCCGAGAACAGGAATAAACTGGCATACTTTATGTCCATTGACGAGGCCCACTTTACACAACCGGTAGTACCTGGAGACCAGCTGCTCATCGACGTCGTCGTGTCTACCCGGGGCAGATTCGGTCGCGGCAGCGGCACAATGTCGGTAGACAATCAGTTGGTCGGAGAACTTACTCTCAAGTTCGCCGTGGTGGACCGCGAAGCGTGAAGAACGATTAGCATGCCCTCCGGCCAGTCGTCGGGCGGAAAGTTGAGTCATGGCCACAAACATCCACCCATCCGCAATTGTCAGCCAGACAGCAACTCTGGCGCAAGGATGTACCATAGGTCCGTATTGCATCGTTGGTGACAAGGTAGCAATCGGCTCAGGCACACGTCTCCAATCTCATGTGGTCATCGATGGCAATACTACCATCGGCCAAAACTGCGAGATCTTTCCTTTTGCATGTGTCGGCAAACAAACGCAGGACCTGAAATACAGGGGGGGGTTGGGGCCTGTAGAAATCGGCGATAACACAACCCTGCGTGAATATGTTACCGTTCATACACCGACGGATCCGGATGGTCTTACAAAAATCGGGAACGCATGCCATATCCTGGCTTACAGCCATATTGCGCATGACTGCGTTCTGGGCAACCGCATTATCATGAGCAACGGCACAAACTTGGGGGGTCACGTTGTCGTCGAGGACGCCGTGGTCTTCGGCGGTCTGTGCGGTGTCCACCAGTTCGTCCGGATCGGCACGATGGCAATGCTCGGCGCCATGAGCAAGGCAACCCAGGACATCGCGCCTTATTCCCTGGCAGAGGGAAATCCCGCGGTCCCAAGAATGGTCAACAAAGTCGGGCTCTCAAGAAATGGCTTGGACGACGACCGTGTCCGCGCTATTGTCAAGGCTCACAAACTCCTGTTCCATGCCGGCTTGACTCAGGGAGAGGCTCTAGAACAGCTTGAGTACCAGCTTGGGCAGTTGCCTGAAATTGAACACTTGATCGCTTTTGCCCAGAGCTCTGAGCGGGGGCTGGCGCGGCCGAAGCTGCAAAAAGGTAAGAATCAATGATTGATATCCGTATTTTAAGGGATGACCCCGAACGCGTTCGCGAGAATTGTCGACGCCGCGGCGCTCATGTCGATGTCGACGCTCTCCACAAGAAGGATCAGGCCTACTTGATCCTCGTACGCGAAGTCGAAGATATGCGAGCTGAGCGCAATCGGCTCAGCAAACTCTGCAAAGATGATATCTCCGCGCGCGAGAAGGTTCGCGAGCTCAAAAAGGAGGTTGCGGCGAAGGAAGCTCAGTTGTCCGACCTGCGAACATCCATTGACCAGGACTTGGCATGGCTTCCGAACTTTCTAGCTGACGACGTTCCATCGGGTGAGGATGACGAAGATAATGTCGCCCTACGGCATTGGGGCCAAAAGCCAGACTTCTCATTCGATCCTCGTTCCCATGATCAGTTGGGAGAGAAACTCGGCATTATCGATACAGAACGCGGTGCAAAAGTTGCCCAGAGCGGGTTTTACTATTGGGCGGGTGCCGGTGCTCAATTGGCGAGTGCCCTGTTTTTCTGGGCGCAGCAAGAACTGGTGAAGCGGGGGTTCCAGCTTTTCATGACACCGTGTGCAGCTAAAGAACGCACGCTCTTCGGTACGGGCTATCTACCATTTTTCGAAGATCAGACATACACGATTGCCGATGAAGATTTGGCGTTAATCGGCACCTCTGAACAGACGTTGGTGGGGTACCATGCCGATGAAATTATCACTGACGTGGACTTGCCATTGCGCTACGCAGCTTACTCGCCGTGTTTCCGGACGGAAGCGGGGAGCTACGGAAAAGAATCGCGCGGCATCTTTCGTGTCCACCAGTTCCATAAAGTGGAGCAGATTGTGTTTTGTCGGCCGGAGGACTCACCGGCGATGCACGAGAGTTGCCAGGAGAACGAGGAATACCTCCTCCAGCAACTCGGGATCCCTTACCGGGTGGTTAATGTCTGCATCGGTGACATGGGAGCACCAGGCTATAAAAAGTATGATATCGAAGCTTGGTTCCCTGGTTACGGCGGCTACCGCGAAGTCACGTCCAACACGAATCTGACTGATTTCCAGGCCCGCCGACTCGGCATCCGATATCGTTCCGAAAACGGCGACAAACACTTTGTCCATACCATTTCGGCGACCGCCGTAACGGACCGCGTGGCGTGCGCGATCATGGAAAATTTCCAGCAGGAAGACGGCAGCATTCTGGTCCCCGAAGTACTGCGTTCCCTCACGGGCTTCGATCGCATGCAACTACGGGATGCGTAAGACTGTCTCCCGCCCGGTAAGGGGACCGTTTACAACCTTCAACAAAAGCAAGGCGCACGCGTGGACATCGAGGCCGTCGCGACGCTCAGCAAATGATTTTCATTCCTCGCGGCATACTCTGCGCCTCGGCGAGAGTAAAATAAAGAACCCGCCGGCCCACACCCAACGCAACTGCGTCCGCGGCCAATCTTTACCGCCATTCTTACACCACCCAAAACCGCTCTAACGAACATATTTGAGTACACTCTAAAAAGTCAAAACCCTTGTCCCGAACCTACCGAACCAAAATCCAACTCTCTTTGAGCACAAACTTGGACGAGGTTCGGGACAGAGTTCGCGGTTTTCCGCAAGTCTGCACTTTTTAAACCGAACTCGTATTTGAGAGTGGCAAAAATCCATGCCCCACGGCTCCCTGCGTAGTCTTCGTCAGCGGAACAAACCCCAGCTTAAATGCCGGTGACTCCGGACACACCCGGAAATCGCCGGCGGCCGGATCGACGAACAGCGGATCCGCCGCCATGCCGTCCGGATCGCGGCCTTGCCCCTGCCATTCAGCCAGAGTCAGAGCGCGATTCTCGACCGTACAGCCAATCACGAACGCCGGATTCAGGGCACCCTCGCCGCATGCAGCGGCAAGCGCGTCGAGCGGGACACGGAACGTGGTATCCCATCCCTGGTCGCCGGCGAGTGGATGTACGGCGGCATGCCAGCGGAATGCGGGTGGTTCCGAGACCGACCAGCAGGCCGCGCATTCGCCGTCGGATGCCACGCCCAGTTGCACCATCCCCGGGCCCTCCGCGAACGGCTTGAGGAAAAGTTCAGTGTGTTCGTGATTCCACAGCGTCCCGCCGCCGCAGTGAAACGCGGGCGGGGGTCGCTCGATCCGAATGTGTACATGCAGGAGCGCGTCCTGCCGCAGAAAACGCGCCTCAATCCGGTGCTCGGCGGCTGCCTCCGCGCCGGAGGACCGTACAAACCGGTCCACGGTCATGGCCCGTGACCAGTCCTCCGGACGCGGTGAGGCGCTGATCTCGGGTGCGGCGTCGAGCACCAGGAACGACGCCCGCGCGTAACCCGTGGCAAAGGGCTGCGACCCGTAATTGGTCGCGCTCCGCGCAAAACGCGGCGGCCCGACCGCGGACCAGTAGAGATTGCTGTTGAAGCGCGCGCCGTCAGGGTTCAGAAATTGGATGTCACGTTCCGTTCCGACCACGATGTTCCGCTCGAACACGCACCCGCTCGAGCCCGCGAACGATATCCCGCGCTTCCGGCCGCACACGAACACGTTGTTGCGCAGGACGTTGTTCCTGGCCATGTGCACGTGCAGTGACGCCTCGTCGATGTCATACACGAGGTTGCCCTCACAGGTGACACCGTCGACGCCGATGTCCAGGTACAGTCCGTTGGCCAGGCTCGTACGGCCGTGCGAACCGTGCAGGATGTTGCCGCGCACGACCGTGCCGCGCTGCGACCAGGAGAAGTAGATGCAGCCGCCGTCGTCCAGCGCGTTCATCACGTTCCACACGTGGTTGTACTCGACCGCGTTCTCAGCCGGCAGCGGCTTCGCCCGGTTGCCGTTGCTGAGCGTGATACCGCAATAGGTGCAGTCGGAGACCTCGTTGTGGGCGATGCGGCCGCGGCTCCAGTTGATGCCATGG
The DNA here is from genome assembly GCA_021734725.1 of Minisyncoccota bacterium. Taxonomy (GTDB): domain Bacteria; phylum Verrucomicrobiota; class Lentisphaeria; order Oligosphaerales; family MVZH01; genus JAIPIM01. The sequence goes on from JAIPIM010000134.1 coordinate 4,572, forward strand.
ATGCCGACCGCGAAATTGCGCAGCTCGCCCACGTGCAGCACCCGGTTGTTGACGACGGCGTTGCGCGCCCCGAAGTTCGATGCAATCCCGTTGGCACCGCAGTGCGTGATCTCGCACTGCTCGATCGTCATGTCGTCCGTGTGCACAAGTTTCACGCCCTGTCCGCCGGAGCGTCGCACGATCAACCCGCTCAGCCGGCAGGCGCGCGCATGCTGAAGCATGACCGCCCCGGTGAAAAACTCGGACCAGACGCCGGGAGAGCTTTGCTCTTCGGAGCCCGGGTACCCCGACCCGACCCTGCCGGCCTTCTCCACAAGGGCTGTCGTCGTTAAGTCGAGGGTCAGTCCGCGCAGAGTAACGTCCACCACGGGACGGCCGCCCTCGAAACGCGTGACCAAGACGCCCTGCCCCTTCACATTGTGCTCCCACACGGGCGTCCCGCTGCCTTCGATGCGGACCAGACTGGTTAGATACGGCGCTTCGATAAGGCTGCGATTCAGGTCCTCGCCCGGAAGCGGCCAGTAGACCACCCGCCCGCATTCGCGGTCCAGGTACCACTGTCCCGGTTTGGTCATGCCCTCGCGCAAGTTCAGCACGTAGTACTCCTGGACGTTGAAACAGCCGGGCGGATAGGTGCAGGGCGGATCCAGCCGCAGCGTGCGCGTGTCCGGGTCGTGAGCTGCCGCCTGCGTGTGTGAGTCGTCCCAGGCATGTAGAATCACGAACTCGGCATTCTTGAGCGACAGATCGGGGGGCAACTGGTTCTGGCCGTACGCGAGTCGGGAGCGCTTCTCCTCTGACGGGAGCGGGTCGAAGCAGGGGTCGTAAGGCTCGTGGAAGGTTGTGGCATGCCGCCATGTCCCGGTCTCCGGCAGACGCGCGTTAGGACGTGCCTCACCTTCGACGTAGAGCTGCCGGAAATCCCAAGCGCCGGTTTCCGTCCCCGGTGCCGGTGCCGACCACAGCCGTCCGTCGGGCTCCGGCTCCCATCCGGTCAATACGCGCCCCCCGGAGAGTACGGGGCTCTCGCCGGGCGCGGCCGCAAGGGTCAGGCCACTGTCGCGCGGATCCAGCCTGAGCGGTTCGTCCAATTCATAGCGACCGCCATGTAAAACGATGGTGCATCCGCCGGTGCCGGCTCGTCGGCAAACCGTCACGGCCGCCGCCGGTGTCGCCAGGGGATCGGCCTCTGTACCTTCCGCGTTGTCACACCCTCCCGGGGCCACATGGATCGTCAGCTTCCGCGGCGTCATCTTACGCTCCTTCTGTTGCATTCACGGACTCTTCAAAATACCCTTCGCGCGAGTCGTTCGTGGTTCGTCGTTCTTCGTTCTTGGTTAAAAACCACGCACCAAGAACCAAGAACCAAGAATTGCGAAATATCGTTTTTCGGAATTCTCTATTGGATCCGTTGGCCGTCAACTGACAGAACATTGCGTTCGGGAAACGGAAGGAACATAGCGCTGGGCGTTGGGCCTGCAAGCAGTATCGGATAACCATAATCAAGGAGCCAGCGGCTGTCATCGGGTGCACGTACGATATGGTTATGCGTGTCGCTGTGATAGTCGAGCAACGGACGCTCCCCCTCCTCTATCCTCGACAATTAAACTGGACGGGGCGGACCAGCGCAAGTGATTAAGCGGAGGCATGTTATGCTGAAATACGGTCTCCCGAGAACCTTACTCGTGCACTTTCCAGGCGGGAAATGGAGCGCTGGGTCATCGGCATGCCACGATCCAATTGCCATTTTTGCTCTCCGCTTGTTTTCCCCCTGGCATGCTTGCAGTATTGGACTCTGGGTATAAGCTATTCCGCGGCCCACCGAATGTGGAGCTTTGACAGTACGCAAGTGTGTGGGAAAGGCGGCCTCGCGAAGGTTGAAGCCATTGCATATCATCCCATGGAACAATAGGGTCCCCTGATGCAATCCTGTTCCCGCACGCAGGCTATGATACGGACGCTCGCCCGGGCAACGGAACATCCCGCTTCAGGCGGAGTCTTTTATTCGGCTGACGGAGCGAAAACCGCCAGCCCGACACTCAATGCCGACCCGAGCTGGGACTGGACACCAACACAAACAGCCAGAGCAGCCGGAACATCAACCTGCATGTTCCCGCTCACACTGGGATGCGAGCCCTGGCTGTTTGACGATGGCAAGGAGTGGTTGCATCCACGGTTTTCGGATCCGGCGCAGATCGCCGATTTCGAACCGCCGGATGTCCATTCAGGTCGCACGGGAGAAGTCCTTGCCACAATCCGCACACTCGCCGAATCGCTACCGCCCGGACAGCTGATTCGTGATCCCGATACCCAGTCACCGCTCGGTGTAGCGGAACTGATGTGGGACGACTCGTTTTACTTGGCGATCACCGACCATCCCGGCGAGGTACACGCACTGATCGACAAGATTACTGACTTTATCATTGAGTTTATCCGGGAAGTTCACGTGGCTGCACAAGGGCGTCTGAATCCCTGTGGTTTTCCCCCGATCTGGGCCGAGGGACCCGGTACAATGATTGCGGACGATTCGATGTCGCTTGTTTCGCCGGCGATGCACCGGGAATTCAGCATTCCCTATCTTAATCGCATCGCTGATGTCGTAGGACCTGTCTGGTATCACTCGTGTACCTGGCGCGAGCAGTATTTCGCTAACCTACGCGATCTTAGAAATGTTGTCGCATGGAACTGGAACCCGGGGAATTCCTGCGACCCGGCGGTTGTCATGAAGGAATTTGGCGGAACTGCCGTACTGACACCCCATATTGTTGCCGACATGCATCGGGATAATGATCTGCTCCACTTCGGCTTTGCCGATGAGGTCGACCTCGTTCGTTACATCCTCGACCACAAGCCCAAGGATACCGTTCTCTATTTCTGGCTGAGCAACGTGACACAAAAGCGTGAAGCCATCGAGGGAATCTATGCTCTCATGGACGAACGCGGTCACTCGCCTCGCGCCGTGCTCTGCGAGTGAGCGTCAGTGGCTGACCCCCTCCCGTTCGAAGATTTCCCACACTTTAGCCACGTAGAACCTATAGTTTTCCAAAGGGGTCCCGTTAGGGATTCGGTGGTCAAGTCCGAGCATGCAACCGCCGGTACGGATCATGGGAGGAATTTTGTATTCCAGTTCATCCACAATCTCGTTTTTACTTCGCCGGATCACGTGCTTATCGATGCCCCCGTACAAAGCGAGTTGAGTGCCATACGTCTCTCTGATTTTGACGATGTCCATATTGGCGGCCGGCTCCATCGGATGCATACAGTTGACACCAGCGTCAATAAAGGCTGGTATCACCGCGTTCATGTCTCCGTCGCTGTCCTGATCGAACAGGCGGGCGCCACCTTCCTGAACCATATCCCAAATCCGACGATAGTAAGGCTTGATGAATTCTTTCACTTGCTTTGGACCGGCCAGGGGCCCCGACTTCCCCGCCATATCCTCATGCACACTGAGAATGTCCACGGGGATTTCGGCGCACACTCTTTCGAGAACCCGGCAGACGGTATCGGCGATCGTCCGCAGGATGTCATGGATCAGCTCGGGCTTTTCGTAATAGGCACAACAAAGTTCAGCTTCTCCGAGGAGCTGACGGGGCTCGTCAAATCCACCGGGGATTCCAAACACAAGGGCCGCCCCCTCCGCACGCGCCTTTCGCGCAGCGTCCGCCCAATGGTCCGCAAACCGCTCCTCAGAAAATGCGTATTTCGGCTTGATGCGAAGCCAGTCATCCATGGTTGTCACCGGGTACGTTTCGGGAAGCGGAAGTGTGGCATATCCTTTTTCCAGCCGCAAGGGACGCCCCAAATCATCGCGGTATCGAATAATCGATTCTGTTTCCTCAACCACCTCGCGTGAAAACCCGAGTCGTCCCGGGTTGACCCCGATACCGCTTTTTTTCGGACAGCGATAACGAAATGCCGAAAAATCCAATTCGGCTGGCGTAGCACCTTGTTGTTCCCATTCCTCTTTCAATCCGATAATGGGGCCGAAAATCTCGGTAAACAACGGACGCTCGTTGGCTTTAAACGTCATGAAATCGAGGAACTCCTCGCGCTCCACCGTCGGTTCCTTCACAATTGCCAAATCTTGATGTCGAGTCCATTTCAGTTGAGCGCTCATGGATTGCCTTTCCTCTTCTGTCGATGTTCGGTTGACATCACTTGGATCTGTTCGAATATACCGGAAAAAAGTAACCTTTTTACCACTTCTCTCGCGGATTCAGAGCCATTCATTTGCCGTAACCAACCTTGACAATAGTGGTGCGTGCCATTTTTTAAATGGATTTTTTCGATTATATTTTATGGTTTTACGATATGATCACTTCTCGACAATCGACCGTTTGCTTTAAAACCGGCACAATCCCCGCACGTCTGTCCGGATCATTTCACTCGCCTGTTCCGTGTCCATACCGGCATGACACCGCGAGACTTCATCACACATTGCCGGATAGAAAAGGCCTGCTACTTGTTGCAGTCATCCAATCATTCCATTAGCCGAATTGCCGATCTCGCGGGCTTCGGTAGCATTTACCAGTTCAGCCGCCTCTTTAAGCAACGAGTCGGTTCTCCGCCCTCACGCTATGCGCGGATGGCGAGTAATCGTTAAGTTCGAAAAGGAACATCCGCCATGTCCGCCCATGCCGTCCGCCCCATTGCCAATGACTTCGTCACAATGTACGAGTCGCCCGATCCACGGCAAATTTACTGTTACAGCCCTGGCATCGAACGCCTTGCGAGTGGGCGCCTCGTTGCCTCTCTCGACATCGGCGGACCGGGCGTGGAGGCACTTCCGGGCGAGAAGTTTCTTCGCCGTAATTCCTTTGGGCGTTGCTGGCTGGGAAAAATTTTCACGTCCGATGACAAGGGCCTGACATGGTTGCACCGGTCCGATTTCCCGTTTATGCATGCCAGACCGTTTGCTGCCGGCAAGAGTGTGTACATCCTGGGTCAGGCGGACGACTTGATGATCATTCGCTCGGACGATGAGGGCGCCACATGGTCCCCGCCCTCGCGGTTGAGTGACGGAGAAACATGGGGTCAAGCACCATGCGGCGTCCACTACGCACACGGATGCATCTACGTCGTCATGGAAAACGCGGGGGACCGCACCGTGCCAGGCTGGAGTCACACGCAGTGCGCGGCCGTGTTGATGCGCGCACGATTGCACGACGACCTGACGCGGCGGGAGTCCTGGACGTTTGCGTCGCCCCTGACGGTAGGCGACGTCGTCCGTGACGAGGATCTCGACTTCTTCGGCGTGCCCTTTTACCCGACACAGACCCAACTGGCACCCGGCCGCGGCATGTGCGCCATGCATTGGGGCGAAACCCACGTGGTCAGATTTACCGATCCGGATCATCTCTGGTGCAATACGACCGGCAAGACCTTTCACCTTTGGGCCAGGGCTCTGACCGGAACCGTGGGGCATGCGGCGGTACTGAAGGTGGTCGAACAGGGCGAGCAACCGGGTACGGGGCCAATGCAGACCATGGTGGAAACAGCCCCGTCCGGGAAAAAAATGCTCTTCGCCCCCTGCCCCGGGGGACAGATGAAGTTTCACGTGCTGCAGGATCCAATTACAAAACTGTACTGGCTGCTTTCGACACAGGCCACCGACAGCATGTGCCGCATGGACCGCATGCCGGCCGAGCGCTTCAACATCCCCAACGACGAGCGTCGCCGGCTGCAACTGCATTTTTCAAAGAACATGATTGACTGGTGCTTTGCAGGCCTGGTCGCGGTCGGCCCTGTCGAAAAGGCGTCACGACATTATGCCAGCATGGTTATCGATGGCAATGATCTGTGCGTGCTGAGCCGG
>JAIPIM010000135.1 GCA_021734725.1 Minisyncoccota bacterium
CCGGAAAGCGATCAGGTGGAAGAACACACAATTCCGACGGGTAAGCGTCTTGTGGTCTTTGACGGAGACTTTATCAAAAAGGGACAACCCCTGACCGACGGGGCTGTGGTTCCACATGAAATCCTCGAGGTCTGCGGACCGCAGGATTTGCGTGAATACTTGGTGAATCAGGTTCAAGAAGTGTATCGCCTGCAGGGAGTCGAGATCAACGATAAACACATCGAAATCGTGGTCCGACAAATGATGCGTAAGGTCCGCATTACGGATCCTGGTACAACCAGTTTCCTGTACGGTGAAACCGCGGACCGAATAAAGTTCCTCGATGAAAATGCGCGAGTGATTGCTGAAGGTGGACAACCTGCAGAAGCGCAACCCATACTCCTTGGTATAACCAAGGCGTCCCTGGAGACGGAGAGCTTCATCTCGGCGGCGTCTTTCCAAGATACCACGCGGGTACTGACAGAGGCCGCTACCGGCGGGGCCGTGGATCAGTTGCAGGGATTCAAAGAAAATGTCATCATGGGGCATCTGATTCCGGCCGGCACGGGATATCAGGACGTCATCAGCTTCGATCTCGAGAAAGAATCGCCGGAAGGGCCGGAAGGCGAAGAGACCGAGGGTGATCAGGAAAAATCCGAAAGTGACGAAGATCGGGCCGCGGAGGCGAAAGCACTGCTCGACCTGTGAGGAGCCTGAGCTCTTCAGTACAAAGCAAGCACTCGCCTGCTTCCGCAAATGTAATGCTTGAAAATAGAGCGCATGTCCATATATTAAGCAGTTTGTGTTTAAGCCTAGCAAGACAAGGACGGATACATGCCGACAATTAATCAACTGGTTCGCAAAGGGCGCAAAACAAAGACCCGTAAGCGACGAGCCCGGGCTCTGGGCGATTCCCCTCAGCGTCGCGGCGTATGCCTGCAAGTTACCACACGTACTCCGAAGAAGCCGAACTCGGCGTTACGCAAGATTGCGCGCGTACGCTTGACCAACGGTCAGGAAGTAACCGCCTACATTGGTGGTGAGGGACATAATTTGCAGGAGCATAGCGTAGTCCTCGTGCGAGGAGGGCGTGTTCGTGACCTGCCGGGTGTGCGGTACCACATTGTCCGTGGAGCATTGGACTGTTTGGGGACCGACGAGCGCAAGCAGGGACGCAGCAAATACGGTACCAAGCGCCCCAGTTAGTGCCTGATGTTCTCCAATCGGGGATGCGAATCAGATCTTGACAGACAGCCTGAACGCCGGGCGGGGCTGTCAGAATTTTCAGGTTTACTGTCGGCAACGATGTGATACAACGCGTTGCCGACAGTGTTGTGTCTATGTTAGGCTGGATTAGCAAAGCTAGGATGAAACAGTTATGAGAAGAAGAAGAGCTGAAAAACGGCAGCTGACGCCGGACGTCCATTACAACAGTGAGCTGGTTGCCAGGATGATCAACTGTGTCATGAGCCGGGGGAAGAAGTCCGTGGCGCAGAATATCGTCTATGGCGCCCTGGATATCATCCGGGAAAAGAAAAAGGATGCAGACCCGCTCGAGGTCTTTTTGCAGGCCTTGGAGAATGTGAAACCTCGCGTGGAGGTCAAGAGCCGGCGCGTGGGCGGTGCGACCTACCAGGTTCCCGTGGAAATTGATCCGGAACGACAGGTCGCAGTCAGCATGCGATGGATTATCGGGTATGCTCGCGGCCGAAGCGGCACGTCCACGAAAGACGCGCTGGCGGCAGAACTGCTCGATGCGTATGAAAACACGGGAAATGCCGTGAAAAAACGCGACGATACTCATAAAATGGCGGCCGCCAATAGAGCATTCGCCCATTATCGCTGGTAACCGACATCTGGCCCCCTGACAGTTTGACTGAACAAAGTAACAGATTATGTGCGCTACTGAACAACCATTCAAATATACCGAAGATCCGGACCGCCAGATGCCTCTGGCGAACGTCCGGAATATCGGCATTATGGCGCACATTGATGCCGGAAAGACAACGCTCACTGAACGGGTGTTGTATTATACCGGCGTCAGCTACCGGCTGGGTGAAGTCCATGAGGGTACAGCCACCATGGACTGGATGGAGCAGGAGCAGGAACGGGGTATTACCATAACCAGCGCAGCAACTACATGCTTCTGGCGTGATCATAGGATCAATATCATCGACACACCGGGGCACGTGGATTTTACGGCCGAAGTGGAACGATCGTTGCGAGTCCTGGATGGGGCTGTTGCCGTGTTCTGCGCTGTCGGCGGTGTCCAGTCGCAGTCTGAAACCGTGTGGCGCCAAGCCAAGAAATACAACATTCCAGTGTTGGCGTTTGTCAACAAGATGGACCGGGTCGGCGCTAATTTCCAGACTGTGGTGGATGAAATTCGTGACAAGCTCAGCGCCACGCCTGTACCCATACAAATTCCCATGGGCGCAGAAGACAATTTCAACGGTGTGATTGACGTTGTAGCTGACGACGCAGTCTTCTACGATGTTGACGAAAGCGGTAAAGAATATCGCCGGGGTGCCATTCCCGCGGAGTTGGCAGACGTCGCAAAAGAGGCTCGGGAACATCTGATCGAATGCTTGGCGGAGACCGATGATCATATCATGGAAGCGTTTCTGAATGAAGAATCACTGGATGTGGAGACGTTGCGGGAATCCCTGCGGCGAGCTACCGTGGCCGGTGACATTGTGCCCGTGACCTGCGGCACCGCCTTCAAGAATAAAGGGGTCCAAACGCTGATTGATGCGGTCGTCGAGTATTTGCCGTCACCGCTTGATATTTGGGATATTAAAGGGATTGACCCGGCAACGGAAGAGCCCATGACACGCCATGTGGGGGACAGTCAGCCGTTTGCCGCGCTGGCCTTCAAAGTGGTAAGCGATCCCTACGCCGGGAAACTCGTGTATTTCCGCGTGTATTCCGGCAAAGCGACGCAGGGCATGACGGTGCACAACCCGCGCACCGGTAAGCGCGAACGTTTTGGGCGCCTTCTGCAGATGCACGCCAACCACCGCGAGGAGCGTGATACGATTTTCAGCGGTGACATTGCTGCCGCTGTGGGAATCAAAGACGTCACAACCGGCGACACTCTGTGCAATGCGGGAGCACCAATTGTGCTGGAGTCCGTGACGTTCCCCGATCCCGTGATATCCATGGCCATCGAACCGAAGAGTTCAGCAGAGCGCGACAAACTGTTCTATGCCCTCGACCAGTTGGCCCAGGAAGATCCGACATTCAAAGTCCGCACGAATCCTGAAACCGGCCAGACCATTGTGTCGGCAATGGGTGAACTTCATCTGGAAATCTTGCGCGACCGCCTGTTTCGTGAGTTCAAAGTGGACGCCAGTGTGGGACGCCCGCAAGTTGCCTATCGGGAATATCTGTTGCAAGAAGCCGATGCGGATGCCAAATTTGTGCGGCAGACAGGAGGGCGCGGACAATACGGTCACGCGGTTATTCATGTTACGCCAATGGATCGCGGCCATGGAGTAACCGTAGAAAATAACGTTAAGGGTGGAAATATTCCCAAGGATTATATTCCATCGGTGGAGCAGGGAATTCGGGAAGCAGCGGACAGTGGAGTACTGGCAGGTTTTCCGATGATCGATTTTCATGCGGCGATCGTTGATGGGTCGTATCACTCCGTCGACTCGTCGGAGATAGCTTTCAAAGCTGCTGGTTCCATGGCCTTTAAACAGGCGGCTCAGAAAAGCGGAATTGCCATCCAGGAACCTGTGATGAAAGTGGAAGTGACGACGCCCGAGGACCATTTGGGCGACGTTATCGGCGATCTTTCGAGCCGCCGGGGGCAGGTTTCGGAGATTGACTCGCGAACGGACGCCGTCGTCATTCTCGCGAGCGTGCCTCTGGCAGAGATCTTTGGTTATGCTACCGCATTGCGTTCCCTTACCAAGGGACGAGCAGTATTTGTCGCGGAACTGTCCCATTTCGGGCCGGTTCCTCAAGAGATACAACAGGAAATTCTGGAGAGCAGGAAGTAGGAGCGATCATGGCCACGAAACAAGTTATACGTATTCGCCTCCAGGCGTTCGACCACCGGGTGCTGGACCAGTCCGCAGGTGAAATTGTGAAAACGGTGAAGCGCACCGGTGCCGTCATTGCCGGGCCCATACCGTTGCCGACACGCATTGAACGGTTTTCCGTCAACCGGTCCCCTCACGTGAATAAGAAGTCTATGGAGCAATACGAGATCCGTACGCACAAACGCTTGCTGGATATCGTCAACCCAACGGCAAAGACAGTTGACGAGCTGAAAAAGCTCAGCCTGCCTGCCGGTGTAGATATCAGCATCAAGATTTAAAGGAGTCCTGAGAATGACAGGCATCATTGGCAAAAAACTGGGAATGACCCAGGTGTTTGAGGATGCTGGAAATGCCGTGCCGGTCACGGTTATCGAGGCGGGACCGTGTACCGTGCTTGCACTCCGGACGCAAGACAAAGACGGCTATTCCGCCATCCAGCTTGGGTTTGGTGCACGTAAGGCAAAGAACGTATCGAAGGCAGTCCGCGGGCATGTGCGTCCGGCGGGCATGGAAGACAGCCCTCCGATGTGTATCCGTGAGATTCGTCTGGACGGTGATTCTGAGGCTTCGGTCGGAGAACAACTGCGGTGCGATACGTTTTCCGTGGATGACTTCGTTGACGTGACCGGACGCACAAAAGGACGGGGATTCCAGGGCGTGGTTAAACGCCATGGGTTCAGTGGCGGGCGCGCCAGTCACGGCGGCGGATGGATGCGCAAGCCCGGGTCTATCGGTATGTGCGTAGCACCCGGCCGCGTTTACAAAGGGCGGAAAATGCCAGGGCAGATGGGCAACGTCAAGCGCACAGTTCAGTCCCTGAGAATCGTGGGCGTGCGTCCGGAAGACAATGTATTGCTGGTCAAGGGTGCGGTGCCCGGCCCAGCAGGTGGAATTGTAGTCGTGCACAGCGCACGCAAGAAATAATGTTGGGAGTACTGAAAATGGACACAACTGTCCCAGTCTTTAGTGGAGACGGCAGCCCGTCTGGCACGATGGAGATGCAGTCAGCTTGGATTGAATTGGAGAAGGGTACCCAGGCGGTTCATGACGAGGTTGTGGCGTTTTTGGCCATGCGGCGCGCAGGTACAGCCTCGACCAAGACACGCAGCGAGGTCCGCGGCGGCGGGGCCAAGCCTTATCGCCAGAAAGGAACCGGACGTGCTCGTGCCGGTAGTATCCGAAGCCCCCTGTGGTCGGGCGGCGGTGTGATTTTTGGCCCCAAGCCTCGCAGCTATGCTAAGAAAGTCAACAAGAAGGTACGGCAGCTTGCGTTGAAACGCGCGTTCTCGGAGCGTGTGGCAGAAGGTGCGGTGATGGTTGTAGATGAAATTACTGTTGCTCAACCCAAAACCAAGGCTGTCCGGGAGCTCCTGCAGTCGCTCAAGGCCGGGACCGATGTGCTGGTCATTCCTGCCGAGGTCTCCGAAACGCTTCTGCTGGCCAGCCGGAATATGCCCAGCGTTGAAGTTATGGAACCCACCGCCGTGAATACGTATTGGATGCTTCTTTTCAAGAAGGTAGTGTTCACGCGGGCTGGGCTGGAAGCGTTTGTCAAGCGCTTTGCTCCGAAGGAGGAACAGGCATGAAAAACCCATACGACGTGGTTCGAACCATCCTGGTCACCGAAAAGGCGACAGAGTTGGTCGACGATTTTAACAAGTATACCTTTAAAGTCTCACCAAAGGCGAACAAGCGAGACGTTCGGCGGGCCGTTGAAGATATATTCGACGTCACGGTGGCAGATGTGAATGTTATGAACGTACGCGGTAAGCGTAAGCGTCTGCGTTCCGCCAAGTATGGCAAACGTCCCGACTGGAAAAAGGCGGTTGTAACGCTTTCCGAAGGTGAGATTGATATTCTGTAAGCGCATTAGTTTGCACTAGATCGAGGCATTGAACCATGGCTATCAAATCTTATAAGCCGATATCACCGGGGCGCCGGGATATGACCAGCAACGATTTCGCGGAAATTACCGCGAAACGTCCGGTAAAGGCCTTGTGTCGAGGTAAAAGCTCGACAGGGGGTCGTAATAATTACGGCCGGATGACAACGCGTTTTCGGGGCGGCGGCGTAAAGCGTCGGTACCGTGCCGTGGACTTTCGCAGAGACAAAGACGAGGTACAGGCGCGTGTGGCGGCGATTGAATACGATCCGAATCGTTCGGCCAATATTGCACTTCTGCACTACGCCGACGGCGAAAAGCGGTACATCCTGGCACCGGCGGGACTTACCGTTGGTGACGCGGTTGTCTCGGGAGCACAAGCGGCGTTCAAGCCAGGCAATGCGATGCCTTTGGGAGGGATCCCTGTTGGTGTCGATATTCACAATATTGAGCTCAATCCCGGCAAAGGCGCATGCCTGGTGCGCAGCGCCGGTCAGGCCGCACAGGTGCGGGCGCGCGAAGGGAATTACGTACAGGTTCGGTTGCCGAGTGGTGAAATTCGTCTGATCCATAAACAGTGCCGCGCCACCATCGGTCGCGTCGGAAATGCGGATCACGAGAAGATTTCGCTCGGTAAGGCAGGGCGCAAACGTTATCTGGGGCGACGCCCGCACGTGCGTGGCGTGGTCCAGAACCCGGTCGACCATCCCATGGGGGGTGGCGAAGGTCGCAGCAGCGGCGGTGGCGACCCGCAGTCGCCCTGGGGACAGCTGGCGAAAGGTTATCGGACACGAAACAAGAAAAAAGAATCGACAAAATTTATTGTTCAGCGGAGGACCAAGTAGTGAGTCGTTCAGTAAAAAAAGGCCCTTTTGTTGATGATCACCTGATGCGAAAGGTGGAGAAACTTAACCGGGAAGGCAAGCACCGAGTCGTCAAGACATGGTCACGCCGGTCAATGATTATGCCCGATTTTGTTGGTCACACGTTCGGTGTTCATAACGGCCGTTCGTTCGTCAATGTATTTGTGACGGAGAATATGGTCGGTCATCGTCTTGGTGAATTTGCGCCTACGCGTACGTTCCGTGGACACGGTAGTATCAGTGGTGCTACACTTGCGCGTTAAGAGAAGGCCGGGCCCCGTTAAACTCAGGGGCTGAACCCAATCGGCGCACAAAATACACCCTACGCCTTTGTCCGGATGCGGCATAGGTGGCTGAAGAGCTGTGCAGCGCCCCCTTCAGCAGGCGGCCCTGGGCAGCTTTTTCTGTTTTAGTCCGCGCAGTGCGTGAATCGTCACATTGCCGTCTTGTGATCGTAATATAACTGCCCATTACTGCCGGTATTACGGAACGACAGTGGGGTGTGTGGAAGGAAAGGATGCGATGACGTCCCGCCCTCGAATAGTCGTGATCAGTGTTGCTGCGCTGAGTCATTCACTGACCGAAGAACACGCGGCTCTCACCGAACAGTTGCCGCTCGCATTCAAGCCGTTGCAGCCGGTTTTCCCGGCCGTTACTTGCACAGCCCAGGCGACGATGCGCACGGGAACTGGTCCGGAACGCCATGGAATGATCTGCAATGGCTTGTTTGAACGACGCTTGTGCACCACTGAATTCTGGAATCAATCCGCACATCTCGTATCCGGTCCGCGCATATGGGATGACTTCCGGCGGGCCGGGGGTACGGTGGGGACCCTGTTCTGGCAGCAGAGCCTGGGGGATGCCGTGGACCTTGTCCTTTCTCCGGCGCCCATTCACAAGCATTCCGGAGGCATGATTCAGGATTGCTACAGTCAACCCGCGGAATTGTATGCGGAACTCTGTACACGGCTCGGCCGCCGCTTCAATCTCGCTCACTATTGGGGGCCCCTTGCTTCGTTTAAAGCTACCCGGTGGATCGTGCAAGCCACAAAGGCGGTGATGGCGTCCAGCCATGCCCCCGACCTCCTGCTGACGTATCTTCCTCACCTGGATTATGTGCTCCAGCGACGGGGGCCGGATGATCGGCGGTCAGTTGGGAAAGCCTACGAACACGTGGTCGCCGCCCTCCGGGAACTGATTGCCGCGGCGCACCGAAAGAAGTACGATGTCATCATCGCGGGGGACTACGGGATAACCCCGGCACGACGTGTAGCTTTTCCCAACAAACGTCTGCGGGACGCAGGCTTTTTTCGTGTTCGTAAGGTTGACAGACGCGTATACCCGGACCTCTTTGCCAGTACTGCATTCTGCCTGGTGGATCACCAGGTGGCGCATGTGTACGTGCGGGACAAAGGTCAGATCGATGATGTGCGCCAGTGCCTGGAGGATTGTGACGGGGTGGCGGACGTGCTGGATCACCATGCGGTCGATCATCCCAACAGCGGTGAATTGATCCTGGTCGCCGCACCCGGAGCATGGTTCGCGTACTCGTGGTGGTCGGATGCCGAGCGCCCCCCGGACTATGCCGAACACGTCGATATCCATAATAAAATTGGGTTTGACCCCTGCGAGCTATTCTTCGGGCGGCTCCTGCCTCCGGGCATCAGCCTGAATGCCGCAAAGATTCGTGGAACTCACGGGAGAGCGGATACGCCCGTTGCGATGGCCACCGACATTGAGCTGCCGCCTGACACGAAAACGTGCCTTGCCCTGAGTCTCGCTCTGAAACAGAAACTGTCCAATGCCGTTGCTTGAATAAGCGACCGGCGGGAATTAACGTAAACAGGTTAGCGCTGGCGAATCGGGACACCGACACGTTTGCATGAGCTCATGAATACTATGTACGATGACTGCACATCAGCCTCAGTCAGGGGTTGTGGACTGCCGCCTCGCGGACGGCGCCATGGGGTGCGCACGAGGCCGTTCGCACGCGTGGCGGCCTGCGCACTCATTGGTGCCGTGGCGTTGGTCAATCTGTCGTGCAATCCGACAGCTGCCATAGGCGATAAGAATCCGTTCTATATCAAAGGTGTAAAACTGCGGCAACAGCACGCATACCGGGGAGCGGCGGAAGCTTTCGAGCAATGTGTTCGTCTGACGCCTGAAGCAGCCGCTGCGCACCTGCAACTGGCCATGCTGTACGATGATCATCTGGACCAGCCGGTGAAGGCGATTGTACACTACCAAACGTACTTGGCGCTTGAACCGGAAGGCGAGAATGCCGCTGTGGCTCGGCGATCCCTGACCCGTGTACAACGAAAGTACCTGCAGACGTTGAGCGAACGGTACATGCCGGAAAAGCAGAACACGGCCCCTGAGCCTGATCTTCAGGCATCACGGGAACTCCAGCGGCTGCGGCAGGAGAAGGCTTTCCTGCAACAGCGACTTAAACAGCTGAACAGTCGCCTTCAAGCTGCCCGGCGGGAACTCTCGCGGTTGAAGAACAACCCGACAGAGGCGGCAGTCGACCGGATGCCCGGCAACGATAACAGATCTTTCGTCCCCCCCCGGCGGAGGAACCAGACACCGTATACAGTGTGCGGAAAGGCGATACGCTCAGCGCCATATCGCGACGGTTTTACGACTCCGCGCGTTTCTGGCCGGCACTCAAGGATTACAACCGCGATGCCTTTGAGGAAACCGGTGGAACTCTGATCCCGGGCATGACATTGCGGGTGCCGCCCAAAGAGAAGCTGTAAACCCAGGAGGTCACCCATGTGCGCCAAATTCCTCAGTGACCAACTCATGAAGTCCATGAAATTCAGACCCGGACATTCAAGAACGAACGAGGTGCCGGCACCTCCGGACAACGATGCGGTGGCCACGGGGGAAAAACCGGAGGAGCTCGAGCAGCTGTTGCGAAAGGAAGATGAAGAAACGCGCGCCGTGGTGGCGCGGCGGGACATCAACGAAACGCGTCGCCGAAGGAGCGAAGTGCTCAACCTGCTGGATACAACCGCACAGGATCTTGCCCGGGAGAAACAGTTCTTCGACGAAAAATTAAGGCTGTTCGCGGAGCTTGCCGAACAATTGCGCGAGCACCCCGATGAGTTTGACACCTCTGAATTGCTTGATGTCAAGCGCAAGGTGCGTTCCGCCAACCTCGAGGTGGCCAAGTTCGTGCGCGAAACGACCGCAACGCCGGATGACAATACGCGGGACAATCTGCCGCGCGGGTATTCCTGGGGGCGACTGGCCCTGCTCGGACTGGGAATCACCTGGCCGCTCATCGCGGTCATTGTCGCAAGTGTCGCGATTCTGGTGATCGTGCTCCATTCCCTCTTCAGCGTGTAACGCTTGCTCCACAAAGGGTCTTCATGAATATCATTTATTTCAACCCGGACGAAATGCGCGCCGATCTGCTGGGGTGTTACGGCCACGAACTGGCCAGGACACCGAATATTGACCGGCTGGCGAGTCGGGGCGTCCGCTTCGAACAGTGTCATGTCCAGCACACTGTGTGTACGCCGTCACGCTGCAGTTTTA
>JAIPIM010000136.1 GCA_021734725.1 Minisyncoccota bacterium
CCTTTTCCTCCCATTTCGCTCTGTCCAGATACCTCCCGCTAGCCTTGATGCGCAATTCACCGGATCGCGCATCAACCACCTCATCCGGGAGAAGATAGGTCTCTTCGTTCTGATTCCACAGAATCTTGACTGACGGTTCTGGCCGGGGATTGCTTCCATTTCCACACGAGCATAAAAGGCCCGCGCACATGATCGAGGCAATGCAAACCAGTATAGCCTTAGTCCGCCGAATCAAGTGATCGTTTCTTTCCATTCTGTATCTCCTTGATCAATTCTTGGAAGTCCTCCATCGGCATGCGTTCGCGCACGAATTGCAGGACTTCACGATATAGCTCTCCTGTTGACATATCGAGAAGCGATGAGTCAATGGGCGAGAGAAAATGCACGCATGAATGATAGAATTTCGTATTGTCGGATTTCGATACGGGCGAGTTCACGTCCTTGATATCCAACCATGCCTTCTTGATCTGCTCGCACGCCCAGAGATTGTATTTCGTTTGCGCTTTCTGCAGGAGTTCTTGCCTCACCCTCTCGTGTTCGTATCCCATCTTTTGAGCTGCTTCAGCGGCTTCGGGGGTACCATCATTCGGGTACAGAGCAAGGTATGCACCTGCACCAGCCCATCGGGTCAGTCCGTCTCGGAGGGTACTCGCCTTTCGTGCATTCGTGTACGCAGATTGCACGAAACCGGGGATGACCTCGGCCAATGATGTCTGGAGTTTTGCAGTTGATGAACTGAGGGCTACGAACTCGGGTGTCTCCCCAGAGATAATGGCTGCCTCCAACGTCAACTGGGCTTCCCTCCACAACTGCGCTGCCTCAACTACGTTCTTTCCTGTAACACTGCCGACCGCATTGATCCGCTGGGCCACGGAATCCGCCTGTTGCAGCAAGGTTGCGTCCACTGACGCAGGGCTTGTGGATACAGGCCTGTCAGGGGAGCGGAATAGAACCAAGGTCATCACGAGTAGGTTCGCCACGACAAGGGCGAGGAGAATGCGGTTTGTGTTGCTGGGTTTTGCTGTCATCGTTTCATCTTCTCCTGCACAACGTCGCGAGTCACTGGTACGGTGGACTCGGCTTGTTGGGGAATCAGTATCCCCTTAAGTTTGTCTGGATTCGTGAATTTGTAGATTGGCTTTCGAGCTTTGCTCAATACGGTTGCATATCCCGATGGGTCGTAGAGCCATCGGGTTCCCGTTTCTTCGGTGGAGACATCAACCTTGTGCGTGAACTTGTACGCGGAGGATGGCTCAACCGTGCTACGCTCGAACCAGACCTGGTTCAACTCCTTCAATATTGAGGAGTTCGTGATCACACAGATAGTCTTGAACTCGGGGTCGAGTACCTTTACGTGGGTGATGGCGGGATGCTCATGTTGACACCCGGTGGTGATGGCGCATATGACCAAGATTGCAGAAAGCAGTGTTCTCATCATTTCGTTCCCCAATCGAGTAGCCGGGGAGGTCTCGCTCCCCTGGCTCTCACACCACCGGCCATACGGATCCGTAGCACGGAAGACTATCCCATTCACGTGCCCGCTGGTCCCGAGCCTGCCGCACCTCATATCCGGTTCTTGTACATCGTCCATCGTCCTGTGTTTTCGGATCGGGCTTCCTCTCCATCCCGCCTCACAGCGACGCCCTTGCCTTTCGCTAGCACTTCCCCCCGACCGGGGTGTGCACGGGACTTTCACCCGCGAGTAGTGCGCCATGCCGGGCACACACGTCACTCCTCAGGCGCGGCCTTTAGGACGTCGCCTGCAGGAGTTTGTTGGGCATCATCTAGAATCTTCTTGTCCTCGCCTGGCAGAATTTCGTTCCAGTTGATTGCCTGGATGAACTCAATATCAATGGCTCCCACTTCTAACCACAGCGCTTCAGGGAATGTGCAATGAATCTTAACAAAAAAACCGGGGATAGAGTACAGATGCGTCTTCCAGAAAAACTGGATTTCTTGCTCTTCTATTCTCTCGATTTTCGTCAGGTTGGCAGCATAGGCAATCGGCGAATCATCCCGCGTCGGAACTGCCATGACGCGAGATTCAGTCTTTCGCGTATAACCTTTTGCGGAAATCGAATTCAATGTCCGCTTGTACTCCTTCAGGTAGCTGTCAGAGGGTTGGGTCAATTTGAATACAGCATTGGGTCGCTTAATTATCTCCTCTTGATCCTCAAGTATCGGTTTCCCCTCTGAATTTAACAACAGAAAGGGGCCTTTGGTGCCAGGTGGACTTTCATAAACATAAAGAGAGATGTCGAGCCATTTTTCTGGATCGTGATACTGCAAACCTACATTGGTGCCATCTGGTTGATATTCTGTTTCGTCAATTAAATGCAATGTTTCTATCTGCCTTGGAACTGAAAGCCCGGATTTGGCAAATACATAAATATTTTCATGGGGGATGGCCGATGCTTCTGCAGCCACTGGAGGAGATTCAACCTTGTTCCCATGCTCATCATATTCAATCCGGCTTACTACCTCCCCATCCAAAAAGTTCAATTCTTCCCTTAGTTTACCTTCCGCGTCCCAGAACATCCATTTACCTTGCCACAAATCATCTCGATACTCACCCTCTGCTTTCTTTTGCCCATTTTCGTACCATACAGTTGTTGTACCATGGCGTTGCCCATTCCTATTATAAAACTCCTCTTC
This sequence comes from Minisyncoccota bacterium, assembly GCA_021734725.1. Classification (GTDB taxonomy): domain Bacteria; phylum Verrucomicrobiota; class Lentisphaeria; order Oligosphaerales; family MVZH01; genus JAIPIM01. The sequence continues at coordinate 2,656 of JAIPIM010000136.1, forward strand.
CATATTTCCGTTTTCATACCATAAAACCCACTTCCCGTGAGGTATATCCTGACGGTATTCAGCCTCCATTCTCTTTTGTCCATTATCATAATAGAAGATCACTCTCCTGTTCCCCTCTCCTTCCAGGTATTCTATCTCGCCGGTCTTTCGCCCATTCTCGTCCCAGCCAATTGACTTCCCAAGTCTAATCCCTTCGTGAAAATTACACACCTCCTTCTTTTGCCCATTTTCGTACCAGTGAATCCACTTCCCGTGTGGTCTGCCATTATGCAATTCGACTTCCATCTTCTTTAGCCCGTTGGCATAATACGCAACCGCCCGCCCCGTGAATGCTTTGTTGGAATCAGGACAGTAAAGAATTGTGTCTTTAACTATGAGAGTCTCTATCTCAACAACATGATTTGCGTGGCATGCCCGTATCGCTAGAAGAAACAGCAATCGAATTAGTGGCTTGATCGCTATTTGTGTAATTCTGCAAAAATATATAGAGTGATTCATGGTTGTGATGTCCTCACCTTTCTGTTGCTTTAAATAACGCCTCTTTGACGGTTTCACAGATCACGGCTCTTTGTTTATTGCCAGCTTCATACGCGCCCAACGTCACCCCTCACCGGACGCTGGAAGACGCGCATCGCGCGGCTTTCAGCGGTACGAGTGCAGGGGATTGTTTGGATGTCTCTGTCTCTTTCATTAGTATCGTGGAAGTCCGTCAATGTTGGTGTCTGAGTTAAACCAATCGCGTCGTGTGGGATCGTGGTAGAAGAACAAGTAGCCCACATTCCTCCGTAACGTCCCTGCACGTGTGTAAAACGTAAACTCGTAGTCAACTTGTGCATTGGCGTCACACTTCGGGTTTCCGCGAACATATTGGAACTGGAAACCAACTCGTCGGGCACTGACGAGTTCCCCATTGTTGATCTTCATCTGTACCATTGTATCGGCGGCGTGAGTGAGGAAACGTTCCGCTGCGTCTCTGTCTGGTGGGCTCTTTTGGGCTCCTCTGATTTTGGAATCCTCGTAAAGCAGTTCGTTCAGTGCTTGCGCTGCTTCCTGATCGCCTTGATCGGCTGCCTGACCAAACCAGTAAGCGGCCTTGGACAAGTCCTGTCTCACTCCCGCGCCGCGATAGAAACAGAGTCCCAGTTTCTTTTGTGCGACCGCGAGCCCTTGCTGGGCTGCCTTGCTGTACCAGAATGCCGCCGTCTCGTAATCTTGTGCTACGCCAAGACCGTCGATATAGCTCGCACCAAGGTTGTATTGACACAGTGCATGCCCGGCTTCGGCTCCTGCAGAAAACAGCTCAACCGCCCTGCGGTTGTCGCCCCGATTGGCGGCCGCAATGCCCATGTCGCACAGTTCGTCTCCCGTATATTGCCTGGGGCGCTGCGTGCTTTCCGGCTGAGTTTGTGATCGAACGTCCGCAAATGCATACACTCGTTCTGTTCCGCCCACGTTCGATTCCCCAAAATCAAGAAGTTTCGAGTCTGCCTCTGCAAGATCAACGAGAGCAGACCAGATTGTCATACGGTCCTTTATGGTCCCTTCAACAAGGACCACGTACTGTCCCGGCTTCAGATCGTGGAAGGCAAACATGCCGTTGTTGTCCGCGTAGACCGTTCGTGTAAGGTAACTCCGAAACGAGACTGCTCGCTCCTTCTCAACTTCGATCAGGGATTCGGTGGCCCGAATCCACTCTCGACTGTTGCGGGCAGCACTGGTCTGCGCTTGGAGGCAGGCAATGGCTTTCTCCGCAAGACGGTTGTAAGAACGCCGGAATGCGTCTGTGACTTGAATCAGGTAGACAGGGACCTGTTTGAGCGGCAGGTCGTAGCCCTCAAACACAATGTGAATACTGCCCTTGATACTTGCAGGAGCCTGAAATGACGAGGCGGAAGCACGAGGTGACGAACTCTCAGGTTTAGATGATCGGGATGCTGGGGGTGTATCGGGTTCCCTATCGCCCGCACTGGCGGGTGATGCTGGCGTTGATGTCTGACTCAACCGTGCACCCGGCTTCTGCCATGGGTTTGAGTTGGAGATCGCAACCGCAATAACAATGCTTATGACAACGGCCGCACCAGCAATGCCCCAGATGATGCCATTGGGCTTTCGGTTGTGACGCGGAGAAGAATACTGTGGATTGAGCTTACGACCTGTCCGAGTATCGTAACCGCATTGCACACAAAGAACCGCGCCCGGCGGAAACGCTGAGCCGCAATGCGGGCAAGTGCGTGCCGTTACTGACTTCTGCTTGAGGCGGAGATGTGGTGACGCCGGGATCGTGATGTCGGCGCTGCATTCCGGACAGGCGATTGTCTGCCCTTGAAGTTCCGAAAAATAGTCATCCTCGACTTCGAGGGTGACATGACATGACGTACATTCAATTCGTTTCATCGTTTGCGCCGGATGATGCCCTGGCCGGCCAAGCCCTTCTCGTGAAGGATTCGGTTGGCACCCTCATAGGATGAGGCTGTGCCGACAACCACACGGCCCCCAATAATGCAGGCTCCCCACTGGCCACTGCCCGAAGACCCAGAGCCTGAAGAGCCAGAGCTTCTGGATGTCTCGCTTTGGCGACGTTCTGCTGCTCGTTGCTGCTCGTGTGAGAACTGTGCGCGCTTCTGTGCCATCTCGCGTGAGTATTCATATGCTTGTTTGGGATCATAACTGTAGCATTTAGCGAACTCGGACGGCAGTTCAGTGAAAGGGACCTTTGCGATGCCGCTGGCATGGAAGATTGAAATGCCGTCGGGTTCGACGCGTGTTATCTTGCAGTTGTCATACGTCACGCCTTTCGTGGTCGTGATCGTCAACTTCTTATTCTCGTTCGTCGTTACTCCTGTAACAGGAGCATTCGTGCAATCTCCGTAACACGTCACCGCGAGCAGGATGAACAGCACGTAGACGAATCGCTGTACAGTCAATATTAGGTTCATGTTGTTCCTCCTCGGGTCAGTCGTTTGACAGTTGTCCCTGTACGGCATCGTTAGGTACTGTTTCGAGAACTTCGACAGCCTCCACATAATCCACGACATGGACGCCGCAATGCAAGCAATCGAACTCGAATCGAGCATTCTGCCTCGGCACCTCATTGGTGGTAAAGAACACGGACGTGTCCTTCGTGCACTTGGGACAACGGCGGGTGGTCAACACATGGCTGATGGGCCTGGTCATTCTGGTTTCTCCTTTCTTCTGCATCCGAACGTCCGAAATCACGGGACCGGTGGGGTGCGTCCGCGCGCCCCACTGGGTACCGTGCATTTCATTGTTGGCCAGCCCCGGCTTCAACTGAGTATTTCATGTCAGGCGTAGCGTGACTCTCGAGAATCGCGATGCCGGACTGCCTTGCAGCTTCGACGGACGCGAGTAGTTCCCTCTCGAACAGCTGTGTTGCGGGGGGCTGTCCGAGGTCAAGCTGTCTCGCAGCTGCCTGCACAAGCTCAAGATAGTCTCGTCGGAGCGCTGGTCGCATTTTCGTCGCTTCGCAAGGCGCTGGTGTCAAGGCGACGTATGTGAGGACTCTCGCATCGGGTGGCATCTCGCGGCCTGCAAGGGGAACGATCGACTGCGTTACGTCAAATCTGGCATAAACCCTCTCCCGACGGTCAAGTTCAGCGAGGTCGCGAGAGGCTACGGGCAAGAGAACCCCGCGAGTTTCTGCCTCTTGGTCTTGCCGGATGTTAAGTGAAGCAATGTGGCTGGGCAAGTCTTCAGCGGGGTTGTGGAACCCGCTTCGATTAGGCGAGTAGGCAGTCCACTCCTTGCGAAAACCTCGCAGCACGGCAGGGATCACCGCCGCCCGTTGGGAGTAATCAGCGAGCGTTTTGTCGCGGCTTTCCGGCGAGAGCAGTGAACCGTAGCCAAACACATACTCTGTGCAATCCGGTGTGACCGCTTCGGTGAGCTGCCAATGGATGCGGATGCGGTGATCGCTTGCCTCAGGCCGGTAGCTCAGATGCCAAGTTCTGCCATAATGCGTTGAGAGAGGTATTTCGGGGCCTGCGGCATCCGACGGACCCTTCGTGACGCAGGCCTTGGGAACTTGGACAAACGCTGCGTTTGACAGGGCACCAGACAGGTCGAGCGACAGGGAAACTTCACGTATGCGCTGTTTGTCGAGAACAATCGAGAAGTCTTGCTGGCCCTCTTGAAACGCATTCAGTCGCTTGGTGGAGTAGATGAGCGGGGCTCCATGAGGTCGATCCAACGAGAAGTGTATGGCCCTACCTTCGCTGATGCGGTACCGATGCTCATCCATATCGAGTAGTGGCGGGCAAATCGGGGCGAAGGTGGATAGACCGCTTGTCGCATGGGTCTTTGACCACCCCTTCCTTACTGCCTTGAACGGAACCCACTCCGCATAGACCACAGCCTCATCCCATACATCCACTTCACGTTGCAGACCCGCATAAGCGATGGTTCTGCCCTTCTCGAACGGCCCGAGCGACGACCCAGCAGGTCGCCAACGGTCAATCGCCAGATGCATCGATACCCGGCGGAAGTCATACCGGCGGGGTAGCACACCGGGAGAGGGTCGCCATCCCTGCTTCAGGGCGTGACTCAGTAAAACCGCCGTGATTGCCCCGAACACCCCTACTAGCGCACTCACGATTTCCATTCTGGTGCTACTCCTCCGGCCAACAAGTAATTCATGAGTTTCTGGATCACACACATTACGGACCTATCAGAAAATAAACAGCCCCCACAAAGCCTCACCGCCTCCAATCCAAACTCAAGCCCCAACTTATTTCCTGATAGCATCACCAGTTGAATAATATCAAAACCAGTTTCTTCACCGGGTGTGGCTCCTCCAATCATTGCTTTAGCTTACACACTTTCAGCAGAGAAGTCAACCCATTCTTTGTCCAGCCTGTAGATCCCTTCATTCTCGCCCAGATCTTGCAGTACCCAAACAACCAAGCGAGGATCCCATTATGGCCACATTCAAATCAGGCGACATCGTACGCATCCGTACTCAATGGCGGGACCCCGGAGATGAAGAGATCGACTGGGTGTGCCTGGAGGATGAGAGCGGGAGCCGTGTGCTGATCGAGGCACAGCTTCCGATGAGAATCAAACCTGCACAGCGTGTGAGGACCGACATGATCGAGCATAGACACAGAACGACCGATTCATCAAGCCCCGACGATTCGCCGCAGGATATCCGCTGGAGCCCTGAAGAAGCCGAACGTATTGCCAATGCCATCAAGGTGAATGTCACGGACCTGAACGACAACAGAATCACATGGCCCGAGTTTCGTCAACGCAACCATGCGCTGTGGGATGAGGTGGCACAGGGCGAGACCAATTATATCGGCAGCGACTGTGCAAAACGTCATCACGATGTGACACGGCTGCTGCTGAAAGACAGTGCTGTTCTCGGTCCGTACATCAACTGAGTGAATTGCGAAATGTCGCTCTTCGCAATTCCTGTTCTTCGTTCCTGGTGCTTGGTGCGTGGTTTTGAACTGAGAACAAAGAACCACGAACTACTAGTGCGAAAGTCAATTCGCGGAGTCCGTACATCAATCACGAAGGAGACTGAATTACCATGACTGCACAGACGAATACACTGCTTGATGCGCTCACCGTCAAAGGCGTGCTGATCAGCGTCAGCATCCGTTACTGGCGGGCCCGTAAGAAGCTGCGTCCGGAAGACCTCGGGCTGGACCCCGACACCGTTGATGACCGGCTGTTTTCACTGGGGCACAAGAAACTGCTGCCCAAAGAAGCACTGGCTAAACTCGCGCTGATCGAGAGTCGCGCGCATGCCCTGGTCGAGGCGAATACATTCCCGTTTCTCGGCGGGATCGCCCATTACCTGCCGAATGCCAAACTGCAGGATCTTACGACGAAACTGGAGGCCCTGCGTGATGAGTTCGACGGCTGCCGGGATGAGTTCATCGCACGCTACGGTCGCTTACGGCAGCAGGCACTGGACGAATGGCGTCGTGCCGCCGAGACACTGACCGACGATCCCGAGCGTATGCTGGGCGTGATTGCAGATGCATTTCCGGATGTTGACCGGATCGAAAACAAGTTCAGCTTCGACATTCGCACCTTCCAGATTGCCGTGCCCGAAGCCGTTCCGCAGGCGCAGCTGGTTGAACTGGGCACTCAGCAGGAAGTGATCGAAGCGCGCAGGCAGGCAGTTGCATCCGCAAGACATGAGATCGAAGCGTCCTGCCGTGACTTCATCGGGGATTGTGTGGCGACGTTGCGAGAAGAGACCGCGAAACTGTGCGATGAAATGCTCGCCACCATCAACTCCACCGGCTATGTCCACCAGAAGACGCTGAACCGTCTCGTGAAATTCATCGATCAGTTCAAGGAGCTGAATTTTGTGAATGACACCGAGATGGAACGGCAGCTGGAAAAAATGCGCGGTGAGTTCCTCAGCCGGACGGCCCAGGAATACCGTGACAGCGACACCGCCCGCGGACACCTGGTGAAAGGACTGCGCGGACTGCGCAGGCGTGCGGCTGAGATGGCACACGAGGACGCCGGTGAGATTGTCGAGAACTTCGGCAGGCTCGGCCAGCGCCGATTTCAGCTTGCGGCGTAGAAACACTTAACCCTGCATTATTCACCTCGAAGACTCGAAGGCTCGAAGAGCATAGCGATTGTTGTGCCTTGAATCTTTGAGCCTTTGAGGTTGATGAACAGATCGGACCAACCCGCTGATGGAGGCGTTCAATGAACACAAGAATCTGCTATCTCTACCGGGATGCATCCAACTACAAACAGTGCGGCGATGTTGTGGTACGCGGGGAAATCACCTCTGAAGATCTGCGGCCCCACCTGCATTTCGGCGATCTCTTTATCCCGCACGATGTCGGTCTGCCGGAATTACAGAAGAACTTCGCGGTCCAGGGATTCGCTTTTCCCGATGATGACGATCATGTCTGGCATGAACTGGAGATGTGCGAGCCGACAGAAGATGATCCCACGCTCGACATAAGCGCGGCTGAACTGCTGGAAAGGTTCCGTACCGCTGATGCCGGAGGATGGGATGTGCAGGGCGCGGAAAGTCGTCTCGGGCTCAATCAGAAGCAGTCATAGCGAAAACGGAGATAACAGGAGATGAAAATTCTGAGCACCGTACCGCCCGGAAGGCTTGAGGCCGCCGTCAAACTGCTGGGAGATTATGTGGAAGGTCTGGACAGTGACACCCTGCTGAAAGCGCTTGCCGGGTACAAAGCGGAACCGGTGGAACGGCACCGGACAATGGAACCGCTTCTCACTGCGGACCAGGTGGCGGAGTACCTGTCATGCTCCAGGCGGTCGGTATGGCGTCTTGTAAACGACGGTCGTCTGAAGGCAGCGAGAATAGGCCAAAACACAACCCGGTTCCGGCAGGCAGACATTACGCGATTTGTCAACAAATCAGCAAGAAACACAGGTCAGCGAAGGAGTTAACCGCACATGTCACATTTCACCACCATCAACATTCAGATACGCGACATCGACGCTGTGAAGAAAGCATGCTCCGAACTCGGTCTGTCCGTCGAGGAAAACACTCAGGCCAGAGGGTACGGCAGCAAGCGGCAGCACGGCGATTATGTAATCCGGCTCAACGGTCCCTATGACGTGGCACTGGAGCGTCAGGCCGACGGCAGTTACG
>JAIPIM010000137.1 GCA_021734725.1 Minisyncoccota bacterium
GCCATTTCCCATATCCCTTATCACCGGCCACGCCTATGTCCCCGTCAGCCCCTATGGCGGCGTAGAGCTTGTGCAGATTTTCTTCGTCAAGCATATCCGGGGGCAGGAGCAGTTCACAGCCGTTGATATACTCGACTGTATCTCCGGGACCGCCTGTAATATCCGATGACGATCCTGTTACTGCGATTCGCATTGTTTCTTCTCCGCTTCAGCTTTTTTCTTTGCAGCCTCGGCAGTTTCCAGCATGGCGGCGACAGCAGTCTCTATTGCTTTACGCGTCTCGGTATCGTCCAGCCGTGCATAGATCGAGGTAACGCTGCTATCATGATGCCCGAGAGCGCGACCGATAATTTGCAGCCCCGCACCTGTTTTTGCCATCCAGGAACCGAGAGTGCGGCGCAGATCGTGTATCTTGAGGTTGCTGATCCCGGCCCGATCACATATGAGCTTCCACGCTTTTTGGGGCTCAACAATGTGACCCGTCTCACCGTGTGAAGGGAAAACATATTTGCTTTTTTCGGCATCCGTCTGCCTTTGACGCAGGATCTCCAGGGCCGAACTGCAGAGGATGATATGGAGAGGCTCTCCGTTCTTCGATTCTTCCGCCGGAATCGTCCATACCCCTTCGGTCAGATCGACAGCATCCCAGCGCATCGCCGCAAGGTTTGAGCGTCTGACCCCTGTAAACAATGCGAGACGAAAAAAATCACGCCACGTTCCCGGAGTCTCCTGGTGATCCAGAGCATTAAAGAATGAAGGAAGTTCGTCACCGTTCATCCAGCGCTCACAGCGGGTTTCTTTGAAGTGCTTCACATACTGGCAGGGATTACTCTCAAGGTTGTAGTATTGAATCCCGAAATTGTAGACTTTTTTCAGCAGTGCAAGCGTCCGATTTGCCATGTAAGGCCCGTGCTCCGTCTCCATACTCTTATGCAGCTTATTTATGGTTTCCCGGTCAATATCGCCGGCCAACCTGCCATACAAAGGCTGCAGATACCGGTCATACTGGCGTTGATCTTCCTGCCAGGTACGCTTATGTGGCTTGGCATGCTCTTCCATGTACCGGTCGAATAACTGGCTGAAAGTCAGGGGTTTTGCCTTTTCCTCCTCCTCCTCCCCGTTCAGCAGCTTCAGACCTTCCTCGGCACACAGAGAGCGGGCTTGTGAAACGGTTATCTCCGGAAATCGCCCCAGCTTTTTGAAAACAGTTTTCCCTTTCACCCTGCGCACTAAATAAAAACTTCGGGTGTCGCGCTGAGTGATCCTCAGACGAAGGTGCCTGTTCTGCTCATCCTGGTAGTCTTGATGCCCCTCCCCTGGTGCCTCGAGTGTGTCCAATGCTTTCTTCGTAAAATTCAGTGTCTGTGTTATCATGGTGTATATCCTATTTGTGGTTTTTATCTAATTATCTAACCGTTTATCTAATTTTCGGCATCAATAATTAGTAATATACACCAACCACTGAACGATTACAAGTTACTGTCTCCCATACGTTTATCAATTCTCATCAAAAACCGTCAACGAGCTGACCTTTTGATAGGCATTCATATCGCCGTGATGATACTGGGGATAGTCACCCCCGCGAGGTTGCAGGTTGGCATCGAAGAGATCCTCGCCGTTCCGTCCGCCCGCCGCGAACCAGATCATGGCCAAACCAGCATCCGAGTGCGGCTGAAACTCCCAGGAAATCGCGATGTCCGACGGAACATCTTCGGGGCACCAGAGAACAAAATTCGCGTGCAACCCTTTGTCCATGTCACGTTCGTACGCCTGTTCCAGGCGCATGCGGCCGCGAGGAAACGTGATCGAAGCATCCCCTTCCAGTCGAAAATCCTCGATATCATCCCCGCTGGCCAACGGGTTTTCGTACAAGACAGATCCAATCGTGAATTCCATGTTTTACTCCTCATCACAGGCTGGAAGCCGGTGCTTCTATTGTGGGGGATCACGCAATGCTTACATCATCGAACCAGCATTTACCCGTTCCTTCGAGAACCAGAAACAAGCCCGCCTGTTTACCGGCTGAATCGCCCGGACATGCCGCGTTCAGCGTGATTTCAGTCCAGTCGTTAGTTCCATTGAGTGCTTCCGACTTTACCGGGCACAACGACATCTGTCCAGCTTCTCCTTTTGGCAGACGCCATTGCAATGCCAGATAGACGTTTCCCTGAACGTTCTCGGTTCGAACCTGTGCCGTGACCCGATAATCCCGGTTGCCGGCAAGCCGAGGATACAGCCATTGCGAGCAACGTGATCCGTCAGAAACCAAATCGTACATGTCAAGCCAGGCGGCATCCGGAAACGATGGACCCTGAGCCGACTGCTCGCGGTGAATCGTCAATACCCCCGGCGTTTCGCAACCATCGTCCCAATCCCAGTAACAGGCAGGATCGGTGCATTGCCAAAACCATTTATCGGAAGGATGCCGATAATCCTCGGATGGCGCGAAGTCATTGACGCCATCCTCCCGGAACGTGGGGCAGCGGACAACGGGATGGTCAATAATGGGATCCGGCAACGACTGCCCGAGAAGGGCCGCGGCCTGCCGGAGGGGAAGCGAATACAGACGGTAACGAAAAATCAGTGATTTACCGGCGCGCAATGCCGACCGTGATTCTTCAGGCCGACTCTTGAAATGCAGGTCGTACATGGCCCAGCAGATTTCACTCCGGACCCGCGCCCCCGTGCCATCGACAAACTCGACAACCGGATTGCCGTCGGCTTCACTGACAAAGGCGGCAAACCCGTCCGGCGCGTAGAACATATCCAGCTTGTCCGGACCCAAGTGCTTGTTCTGAGGACGATTGTAAACCTTCCCGTCGGCCGCCCGATAAACGATATGCGTGTATTTCTTGTTGCCGTCAGGCGGGAAGGCGTCGTTGGCGCCGGCCGGCAACAGGTCACCGAACTCCAGGCCGCGAAGGTCGCGGGCAATTACAAATTCGACACTGTCCGGCCTAATGCTCACCTGTGTCTTCAAATCGTAGACATAGCTTTGCAATGCGGCATCGTACGTAATCTCCAGCCAGCTTTCCTCACAAATCCCCCCTGGCACGTAACCCGATGAGTCCTGATCACGACGCAAGGCGGTATCCTTGCTCCGTACAAAAAGCGTTAAGCGCTCCGGATCGGCATCGTCAACCGTCAGTTCATCCACCTCCATGTTGAACATGAGATGTTTCCGCCAGGAAAGACACAACGGCCCGCATACTTCGCCCTCCTCGATCATAACGGGCCCGCCCGGCGTTAACCGCAACTTGTGAAGTGAAATCGGACGCAGAGCGGCACTTTCGTTTTCAGGCAATTCGCTTGTACCGCCGTAAAACACGGCAATCGGCTCCGCACCATCGTAAATACAGTGCTCGCCTTTTGCGTTCTTTCGCCACTTAAATTCCGTTTTGCGTTGACGTGTGTCGCCCATCGTAATGAGTCCTTTTGTACATTATCCCCTAATCTTTCTCTAGACCCTGAACGTGCGCATACCTCACCAGATCATGCAACGTCGAGACCGCGGCCGGGCGCGGAGAAAGATTCATAGCATAACCGATAAGGGAACCCTTCCCAAGCGTTGATTCCAGTAAATACGCATGCGAGGCCACGGTTTTCTCGGTGTAACGCTCCTTGCTGTCTCCCCGCTGTAACCCAATCGACCGGATGATTATCGTTTTGTCATCTCCCGGAAAAGCGACCACGCGAAAAGGCGCGGAACCGTGAATAAGTTCAAAGAACTGGAGGTCACAGAATGCTTCGTACGGAATATTCCGCATCACCGAGTGTTCCGCGATAATGGTCGCCGCATTCCCGTGGTCCCACCCGGTTCGAAACGGCGTGAAAAACTCATAGACGTTGTACCGTAAGTTCCCGGGACGGTCGATCCCGTCAGGGTCTTCCGCGAGCATGCCCGCGGGAAGATTCGGCGACGCAAATAAGAGTACGCGTCCGCCGCTTTCCACGTACGCTCGCAATTCGTCGTCGAACACATCCGAAACAACCAGGCGCGGCGACAATGGACGATCAATTGTGGCATGAGGTCTTCAAGACCGCACTGCTTCAAAGCTTCATACACGGTAGACGCGAAATTAGCCCGGTAAGGGTACCCTCGGAACCGCTTTTCCTCTTCGGGATCGGGCCATACAGTCATCTTGCCGTATTCGTGCAGAACCAGCGGCGACTCTTTACCCAGCTCGCGCAGTCCGTTCCACGGTATCGCGGTCATGCCTTCATACGCCTGCTTGAATCCGTTTCCCCAGAGATGGGGAGTTTCGAAATCGTTCAGCCAGACATGAGCACACGGCATGATTCCGCCGAATACCAACCATGTCCGACCGGCCGTCCACTCTTGCGGGACCGACACTTTCGCGCGGCACCACGCCGTTCCCAGATAGCTGTTCGACCGATGCCAGGATGAGGGGTACTCACCGCTAAATGCCTCAATGCTTTGCACCGCGAAAGGTTTAGAAGAATCTCGGCGAACGCCTCGCCGCACACGCCCCCGGAGGTAAGCGTCGGCTTAACGTACTCGGCAAACTCCAGGTTGTCGATACCGATCACCGCCACGTCGCCGGGCACGTTTAATCCGCGCTCGCGCAACCCCGCCATAATCCCTATAGCCGCCAAATCGTTGTGGCAAACGATGACGGTTGCAAAATGTTGGGGCCATGGTACTATAAAATACTAAAATAAGTGCCGCTTCCCGCCGAGCGATTCGGGTTCGCGGCCGGTTTCACATGACCTGTTAGACTCTTGCGAAACAGCCTTCGCGCGAGGCATTCGTGGTTCTTCGTTCTTAGTTCAAAAACGACGAACCAAGAACAAGAATTGCGAACTGTTGTTTTTTGCAATTCTCAAGTCCTGCATGTGAAGGAGAACCGGCGTTGCGCAAACCAATACGTAACCTTCTCGGACGTCTTGCCCTCCTGCTGGCAGTCACAGCGGGCCTTGTCGTACTCGATTGGGCCGTTGCGTCCGCATTGCTCTGGAAGCAGTACAACCGCATTGCCGGGAATCTCCAACAGACACGCTGGCCGTTCGACTCTCCAGCCATCGCAATCAGCTTCTCACGCGGCACCACATCGCCAGAGAAAGCTCCATGGGCCGCCTGCACCATAACGCACAGTGAAGACGATGTTCGCATTTCTCTCTCCCTTGCAACAAGCCACAACTTGTATTTCAAGGGTGGAGAAAGTGCTGTCGTGGGAAATACATCATCCGGGCATTTTTTCAAAGCGGAGCATGCTGTTTACGATGAAAGCAGGAAAGCACTGAAGCACGTCGGTGCTTCCATGCGCCGCCTCACATTTTTCAATAAACTTGTTCTGTCCGTCGTGGCACATCCTTTCATTACCGGTTGGACGCAAAGGGAGGAGGAGTTCTGCTGGCGCATGCGCTTTCAAGGCGGTTCGGGCCTGCTTCTTGCGGATGGACGCCTCAAAGCAGCGAACATACGGCTTCCCGCACATAAGGAAACCTGGCACATACGAGTTTCGCGAGACAGTGAGGTCCGCCATCTTGATTTGGACTCGTTTTCTGAAAGCGACAGTCAAACAATACCGCCAGTGGAACTGGATCGCTCGATTGCCACGGCCCTGCGCCTGGCGGTGCTGCAGACAGAACCGGTGCCGCGGCCGGAAAACGGAACCTGGCACGAGGGGAAAGGTCGTTTGAGCGTCAGAAATGGAAACCGTTACCTATATTTGGAAGGGACTCCTTACGAAATCGGATTTCAGCATGGACGACTTTTGGCGGAAAACGCGAAGCGTGTGATATACAGGACGCTCTACGGTGTCGGATTCTATTATTCGCTCGAACGTGGCCAGTGGTTTTGTTCACAAGCCCGCAAACTTTTAGAGCGCCAGCGGCCATATATAGATCCGGACTACCTCGAAGAGATGAAGGGGCTCGCGACGGGCATCGATCTACCGCTCGAACTCGTGGCAGGCGGGAATCTTTTTCCCGAGTTTTTCCACTGCAGCGGCGCGGCGCTGTTCGGGAAAGCCACAGCAGACGGCGAAGTACTGCATGCACGCGTACTGGACTATATGACCCACATCGGCCTCCAGGACGAAGCCGTTGTCATGGCTGTCCGTCGCAACGGTGTTCAACCATTCGTTAATGTCAGCTATGCAGGCTTTATCGGTTCGGTAACGGGGATGAACCAGTCACAAATTGCCATCGGCGAACTCGGAGGGGGTGGTGAGGGCAAGTGGGATGGAACCCCAATGAGCTTTCTGGTGCGCGGGGTCCTCGAACACGCAACAACGCTGCAGGAGGCGGTGGCATACATGCGCGACCGTCCGAGAACATGCGAGTATTTCTACGTCATCAGCAACGGCAGAACCAGGGACGCCGTCGGACTGTCAACAACCCCGGAGGTTTTCACCGTCGTGCACCCCGGTGAAAAAATCGACCGTCTTCCGGAACCCGTGAATGATGCAGTCCTGATGTCCGCGGGAAAACGATACCGGAAACTCGTTGAACGCGTGCGTAAACACTACGGCAACATCGACGCCGCAAAACTGCTTGAGATCATTAAGCGTCCCATCGCCATGAAAAGTAATTTGCACAATGTCGTATTTGAGCCGGGATCCCTTCGCATGCATTTAACCCAGGCCACGCGGCACGGCCTGGCCTGCAACCAGCAACCGGTTACGATCACCTGGACCGATCTCTTCCCGGAGCGTGATTGAATGTCACTTCACAGACTGATATCGCAGAAAAGCCGTTCGGCGTTCTGGGCGCGTGGACTACCGTCATGAAATGGACTCGAACATTACTCATGCTGGCGCCTCCAGCGTTCCTGATTGCAACCGTTCCAGTTGCCAAACATCTGTGGGACGCAAAATACCTGAATGCCTACCGCCCGGATTGCGAGGTTCATTATCGGATCGTGTCAACGGAATTGCATGACGGTTACGTTAAGGAAATGTTTCGATACCGGGTTGGCGACGAACAATCCATCCCGGTCGCAGCCGCAATCCCCAAGGGTCCCGGGCCGCATCCCGCCATCGTTTTTCTCTACGGGATCGGCATGAAAATGTCCATTAGCAAAGAGATTGCGGCACCGGTGACCAGCTTCGGATTTGCCCTTTTCATCCCGGAACAGTACACCCAGGGCAAACGCAAGATCGAGACACCAACCCTCCTTAAAAAGGGACTTGCACTGCGTCAACGGGCCTTTATGACGGGACCGGAAGCACGCTACCTGGTCGACACGATCGTGCGCCGGGATGATATAGATCCGAAAAATATTTACTTGTGGGGTGCGAGCTTCGGGGCCATGACCGGCTGTCGTGCGCTTGCCGAGGACAACCGTTTCCGGGCCGGCATACTTACGGTCGCCGGCGGCGATCTGTTGCGCCTCGTCCGCACCACCCGATACTACAACCGAGCAAGCCCACTTGAACGTGTAGCCGCTCGAATGGCAGTCTGGTTTTTCGACCCACTGGATCCTATTAAATGCATAGACAAAGTGGCACCGCGCGCCGTCCTCCTGCAAAACGTAAAAGACGACACCATCATCCCGCACTCGTCCGCACAGGCGCTCTATGCGGCGGCGCACCATCCAAAACGCATTGTCTGGTACGAAGGGACACACAAGCATGCGGAACGGGCGGTACTCGAACAGGCCGTAAAGGACGGTTTGCTGTGGCTGCAACAGCAGAGCGGTACACCCTTCAGCCAATAGCGGACAAGTAAACCGGTTTACTCCTCATCGAACCGAAGAGACCGCGGTCGTTTCTTCCGAAGATTGGTACGACCACCCGCCATCTTCCGCATGGGACCAAAGATCTCTTCGGCACCGTCACGCTTGACGTCGTGCACGAACTTCAGGAGCTTTCCCAGCTGGCCTCGAGGATACCCCTTCCGCTCGAAGTAATTGAGATATTCATACGGAAGATCGTATACCGGAACCCCGGCGGGCGGGAAATTGGCGGGACCAAACTTGCCAAAGGGCATATGCGTCTTCTGAACTTGACGGAGAATGACGCTCAGCTCCTTTTTAAATTGCTCGTCGGCATGTGAAGGTTTCTGCTCTGAATCAGACATCGTTTCCTCTCGCTTTCCATCAATACGGTCGCGGCACTACGCTGGATTATGCAAGGTCTAAATTTGCCGCGGATTTCTTCGAGACCAATGGGAGACCGGCATCGCAGTATGGGAGTTTGGGAGTGTGTGGGTATGGGGGTACATCCGCGGCACACACACACACGTCGCAGTGTGGGAGTTTGGGAGTGTGGGGGTATGGGGGTACATCCGCGGCACACACACACATCGCAGCACAGGTCGTGTTATGGCTTTGGGTTTTGGCTCATATCGCCGGTCTCCTAATGCCCCTGCTCCTGCTCGTACTCGTGCTCGCCTTCGACCAGATAGTCTCCCAGCCACTCTACGATGCCACCAGATTGGATCGCCATCCAAGTCAGCTCGGCCATGATCGAACATAACCTCAGACATGGTGTCTCCTTGTTCAATACGAGCACGAGGATGAGGATGCCGCGCGTGGTACGATGCATTCACTTGTGCCAAACTCCAACGGGTGCGCCTCTCTGCTCCGCGTAACTGAACGGTTACAGGCCGACAATGGTGTCGGTTGATTTTCAGTCGAGCCCCTTTATGTTAACTGTAATGTCACATGACTGGCGGATCAACGTGGAACCAACCACGCGGGAGTGTGACATGACATAGTATTGCTTGCCGGCCGCCTGGGTACCCTTTCGGATGCCTGGGCGGGCTTTGCTTTTTTACGGCCCCCGGGGAAGCGTCGGCCTGAACGTGTCAGCGGTCAGGCGGAACATCGCAATCTCATAAGCAGGAGGTCGTAATGAACACCATCGCCTGGAAAACCTTCACGCCCGGACCATGGCGGGAACGCCCGGACGTCCGCGATTTCATCGTTCGTAATTTCACGCCTTACACCGGTACCGCAAGTTTTCTCGCCGACCCCACGGACCGTACTCGCGCGGTTCTCGGTGCCTTTCAAAAACTCCGCGCACAAGAACAGGAACGCGGCGGCGTCCTGGACATCGATACCAGCACGGTTTCATCCCTGCTCACCTACGGACCGGGGTACCTCGACCAGGACAACGAGTTAATCGTCGGTCTTCAAACGGATGCTCCGTTAAAACGCGGGGTCAACCCGTTTGGCGGTCTGCGCATGGCACGCAAAGCCTGCGAAGCCTATGGATACCAACTGGATGAAGACATCGAAAAGGGATTTCAGTACCGCACCACTCACAACGATGGCGTATACCGAATCTATACGGAGGGGATGCGAGCAGCACGGCGGTGCGGGGTGATCACCGGCTTGCCGGACGCCTACGGACGGGGACGCATCATCGGCGATTATCGTCGCGTGGCACTCTACGGCGTAGACCAGCTCATTGCCTGGAAGAAAGACCATAAAGCTGAACTCGGTCGCCAACCCATGACCGAAGACGTTATTCGCCGTTCGGAAGAACTTTGGCGCGAAATCGATTTCCTGGAAAAACTCAAACGGATGGCTGAGTTATACGGTCACGACATATCGGCGCCGGCCCGCACGGCGCATGAAGCAATCCAATGGGTGTACTTCGCTTACCTCGGTGCCATCAAGGAACAAAACGGCGCCGCTATGTCCCTGGGACGCGTCAGCACCTTCCTGGATATCTACGTCGAACGAGACATCGCAACACAGCAAATCGATGAATCCAAGGCGCAGGAACTGATCGACGATTTCGTACTTAAGCTACGCATGGCACGGCAGTTGCGAACACCGGAATACAACGACTTGTTTGCCGGCGATCCCACCTGGGTCACCGAGGCCATCGGAGGCGTTGCCGAGGACGGTCGACCGCTGGTCACCAAAACGTCCTTCCGCTTCCTGCACACACTGGAAAATCTAGGGCCTGCACCCGAACCGAATCTCACGGTCCTGTGGGCGCCGGAACTGCCCGACGGATTCCGGGAATATTGCGCGCAACTCTCCATTGACACGGACACTATTCAATACGAGAACGACCCGCTCATGCGCAAACTCTACGGCGATGACTACGGCATTGCATGCTGCGTGTCAGCCATGAAAATCGGTAAGCAAATGCAGTTCTTCGGCGCGCGCTGCAACCTGCCCAAAATCCTCCTCATGGCGCTGAACGGGGGACGGGATGAAATCAGCGGAGAACAGGTCGGTCCGGAAATGCCAGTGATGAATGACGATATACTGGATTTTTCAACCGTCATGAAACGCTTCCGGCACTACCGCGCCTGGCTGGCGGAACTCTACGTGAAT
>JAIPIM010000138.1 GCA_021734725.1 Minisyncoccota bacterium
TCCCGTGTCAGGGGCAACGGAATCGCCGCCATCCTGACAACCGACGGATAACAACAACAATTTCAACGAAAAATCACAACAACATCAACAAAAATTGAATCCGCGGTAAAATCGATTGGTTTTTTCACGGATTCAGGAGAAAGGGAAGCATCATGAAATCGTCACCAGTATTGTTCGTTCGTCTGATTGTCGGCTTGATTGTCATTGTGTCGGTTGCGTCGGTACGCGCGGCGGAGTGGACCGGCACGACCAGTACGGACTGGAACGTCGGGACCAACTGGAGCACAGGGTCCGTTCCCGGTTCGGGGGTTAATGCCGATTGTCGAATGACCGGGGCGAATTACACCATCAATTACGACAGCGCGATGAGCGCCGCGGACTTCGGGTATTTCAACATAGGCAACGAAACAGGCTACACAACCACACTGAACGTCGACGCTGACGGATTCATATCGAAGAACCAGGGATCTGGGATCAATTATACATTAAACCTTGGTGTGAATGGGGTCGTCAATGTGGAAGAAAATGGGTATGCACGTTTTTCAACTTCGTATGTGTCAGGCGGCACCTACGGTTACGTGGATGGTACGCTCAACGTGAATGGTGGAGACGTCGCGATTTCGGGCGAAACAAGGTTTTATTTGACCGGTACCATGGCGATCACGGACGGGAAACTGGCGCTGGGAGGCCTGTACACGTACGTTGGCGGCACGCTGGACATCGATGGCGGAGAGGTGACTTTTTCCAATGGACGCGGGCGGACTGTTGGAAGCTCCGGGTTTGCCCACGGTACGTTGAATATGACCGGCGGCACCGTCAATTTCAACGCATCTTCCGCAACCTACAACATGACGGCAATTGGAAGCGGCTCTAATCGCGGCACAATGAACATGTCGGGTGGTACCGTTAATAACTACGATCCATTGTTTGTGGGTCCCGCTAATTGGGCCGGCGCCCGAGGCATCTTGAATCTTTCGGGTGGACAATGGATCCAGCAGGGAGGAGGGACGGTATATATTGGTTACAACCGAGGCGATGCTCAAAACCAACTGAATGTGACCAATACGGGACTTTTCACGACGACCGGTGACACGATCATCGGCCAAGCCAGCACCAGCGCTCTTGTGGATACGCTCAATATCAATGGCGGTACGTATACGGCGACAAACGCCAATGGGGATGCAACCCTGACCGTCAATCGCGGTGAGCTGAAGGTTCAGAGTGGTTCGTTGACGATTGACCGGCTGGCAACTTCGCTGGGCGCGCAAAGCGTGATCACGTTCACCGGCGGGACCATGACGATCAACGACAGCAGCACGGTGGACAACGATTCGACATTCCAGGTTGGTAACGGCAGCAACGAGGCGCTTCTGGTGGTGAACGGCGGCACGCACAGTTTCGCGGACGGCCTGGCCATCACAAGCAACGCCGCGCTTCAGGGGACCGGTACAGTAACCACACCCGCCGGCACCACCTCCACTTCGGTTGCGAGCGGCGGCACGCTGATCCCGGGCAACAGCATCGGCACGCTCACCATCACCAACGATCTGAGCCTTGCGGACGGCGCAAGTTACGATTATGAAATCAGTTCCTCGACTGTCCACGACCTGGTGGCCGTGGGCGGTGACCTTACACTGCCGGGCGCCGGGTCCACAGTGACCCTGAACCTGTCGTTGGTCGAGCCCAGGAAAACTCTTTCGCCGACGAATGTGGAGCTGTTCACGTACGGTGGGCTGACCGGATACACGGATCTCAATTGGAACATCAACCTGATCGGCGACTACTGGCTGGGGACCCCGACGGTGTTCGATAACGAGTCCGGCACGATTTACCTCAACGGTATTACGTTTATCCCCGAACCGGCATCGATTGCGCTGCTCGGACTGGGGGCCCTGGCGCTGATGCGGCGCAAAAGACGGAGTTGCTAGCCTCATTATTAACCTCTAAGACTGAGTCCCCTCTAAAAAGTCGAGATGGGCCGTAATCCAAGGTTTCGGGTTTCGGGTGTCAGGTTTCGGGACCAATCTCGCGACTATTTCAAGGACTGTTACTTGTGTTTTCTTAAACCTGACAACTGAACACTGAAACCCACGACGTCTGAAGGCGTATTATGCGTTTTTCCCACCAAAACCGTACTTTTTGGAGTGCACTCAAGACTGGAAGTCTCAAAGAGCGTTGTGGACGAGATGCGCTTACGCCGCAGATAAATGCGCTGCTGTGCGCGATACCAAGGCTTACAACCGAGCAGTACCAAGACGGCAACTTGCGCGCCGGAATGTAACGCGGTCTTCCGGGCCGCAAACCGGCGCATGTGCGGGGCTGGAGACCCGCTTTACTTGCGCGCCGGATTGGTTAGACGCATACAAAAAGGAGTAATTACATCATGAGATACATCGTCACTGGCAATAGCGGCCATACGAGCTCGTGGCAGAGACATTTTACGTTGATCGAGCTTCTCGTGGTTGTCGCGATCATTGCTATTCTTGCCAGCTTACTGCTTCCATCCTTAAAGCAGGCACGGGAAAAGGCACGGGAAATATACTGCGCGAGCAACCTGAGAACACTGTCCCAGGGAACAGTTATGTACTGCAACGACTTTGACGACTACTTTCCCGACTCGGCGGCATACAACCCCCTGACCCAGGGGGCGTGGTACCAGTGTCTTGCAAAAATAGGGGGGCCCGCAAGCGCCCAAGTATACGTGCCCCATCGCGGGTGGACGATAAAGGACAGTAATCCCTACTTCTGTCCAACCAATCCGGCGCAGCACAGCAGTGGATCCCCGGGATGGACGAACTATGCGATCAACAGCAACCTGATCGGCGAGCGCATCAGTGTTGTTTTTCCGACCTCAGCACTGCTGATCGATTCCTACAATCCTTATGCCGGTTTTATGCAGACTTGGTACACCAATTCCGGAGCGCGCTACAGCAATCCCTGGGCCAACACCTACCCCGTGCACGCGAACCGGGTCAATATTGTATTTGTGGACTGTTCCGTGAAAGCGGTCGACGTTACGCCGCACCACGGCATGAATGCGGACTTGGGCGACCTGCAGAAAGAATGGTTTTGGCCTGTTAAATAAAGACTTAAACCGAAAGCAGTCTTTGAAAGTGTTTATCATGAACCGAATGATCGGAAATGGGTGCCGCAATCAGAGTAAAAACGAGGGTTGTGTGAGAACGCGAAGGCATTGGCGCCACGCTACGGCGCGCATCATGGCCGGTGTCTTTTGCACGGCGTTCACGGCCTGTATGATGGACGGTGCGTCCGGGGCGGCTCTGGCGAAGCGTGACAGGGACAAGATGGTTGTACCGATAGACTTGATGGACCACGCGGCCGAGGACAAGGCGACGATTAAAAGAATCGGTCCAGCGGAATACGAGTGGCACCTGCCGGACGGTGTCGCGCAGTCTCTCCACATTGACCTTACTAAACTTGGCATCGAGCCATCGGAGTTCGACGAGTTCCGTTTCGAACTCATGCCCGAGGGATCCCTGGTTATGGTGCAGGCGATTGTTAAGGGCTTGCCGTCGGATGACGAAGTCAGCAGCTGGTACTCGAAATTTGACATTGAGATCGGCGAGTGGAACGAGGGACGCTATGACCTGCGCGTGGACGATGACGGCATTTACTTTAGCGGTCGTTTTCCGGAGGATCCCGCCGGGCTGTTGACGCTACGATTGTCGCGTCGTGTGTTGGGCGTTCCCGGCGAACCGGCATGGCGAAAAGCGCGCTTGCGCAATCCGCGCTTCGTTCGTTATCCCGTTGCCGTCGAATTCCGGTTAGACGAGTGCCAAATGGAAACTGGGGGTGCTGAAGTATCCTACACCTACACCGTGCATCTCAAGAATCGGACAGCAGCTTCTCAAACCGTATTGGTTGAGCCCGATTCCAAGGGGACCCTCAAGTATTTCAGCGTTACGACGGAAAAGGAGGTGCAACTTCCTCCGAACGCATCCCTGGCCGTAGAAATACGCGTGAGCATACCCCGGTCACAAGCATTGCGTCTGCCTGCCCTCTACGCCGAGCCACTCGTTCCGAAAATATCCGTGAAAGGCATGCCTGACAGCGATGTGATACCCATCATGGGGTACAGGAGCTGGCCGTTGTGGGGGGTCGTTCCCATCTTCAACCGCAAGATTTGGACGCCGGCGACATTCCAGGCTTTTCTGGACGCGCGCGCATTGGCCATGCCGAAGATCGCGGACTGGCGTAAGTCGGTTGCAGCGCACGCGGAGAACGCCTGCAAGCACGACTGGCCTATGCCGGAAAACATGCTGCCTGCGCACGACGCGGGCTACCGCTGCACAGATCCGGAATGCCGCGGACGATTGCGTCCGGCTTCCGCGATGAGCCTGCATAAGCACGTGTGTTCCAAGTGTGGAAAAGTCTACGAGAACAACGAAGGCATTGACCGGGCGGGGCTCGCGCTATACTATGGAAAACGTGCGAGTGCCACGCGTGCATGCGCTCTGGCGTGGCTGCTCACCGGTGAGGACAAGTATGCCGAAAAAGCGTCGTCGCTTCTTCTGAGCCTGGCCGCGGCATACCCTGACATGCCGGTCAACAATGCGCGCTCGACGGCGGGAGCGTCAAAATTGGGCGTAAGTACATTGTTAGCCTCGTACATTCTGCCCAGGCTTGCCGAGGGGTATGCGTTTCTTTCCTCTTATTCCGACTTGAGTGCCGACCAACGGAGCGATATCGAGAGCACCCTTACCGACGAGGCTCTTCGCATAGCCCGGCACTGCGTGGAATACTCGAATATGACCGCTGAACATCTGCGCGCCTACGGCAGTACCGCCATTGCCACCGGGTTCTGGCCGCTTGCGGGGGAAGCTGTTTATGGCGAGTTCGGTTGGCACGAATTGGTGGAGCGCGGCTATTCGGAAGGCGGTATCGCGCATGAAGCCGGTGCGTACCATCGCGCGATCTTCCATGCCATGGATGAGTTCGCCGCGTTCGCGCTGGAACAGAACGTGAACCTGTACACCGAACGCTTCAAACGCGTGTACGACGGTTCCCTGTCGGTCGGCAATCTGGCGGCGGCATCGTACGAGGCGGCCTACACGGTGTACCGGGACCCCGCGTATCTGCGCATTCTGCAAGGTCGCCGCGGTAAAGGAACAAGCGGGCAGGCCATTTTCCACGGGACGTTGGGGCTCGCCGATGTCGGAGATATTCCGATAACATCCACGCACATGCCGGGGGCGGGCTACATTTTTCTGCGTCGCGGCCAGGCCGGCGATTCTTACGAGATCCGACTGAATTACATTAAGTATTTCGATCGAGACGAAAAAGATCGGTTCTCCACGTTTTTCCTGCGCAACGGCCGGCAGCTGGAAACCATGCCCGGACGAATGTCGTACGGCGATTACAACGCCGAATTCATGTACGCCACGGCGGCCCACAATACCGTGGTTATCGATGGACAGGATCAGCGCGCCGTGCATGGACGGTTGGTCGCGTACGAGCCGGATCCGGATACGCCGTTGGCGGTTGTGGCAACGGCCTCCGATACTCCTCTGTACGAAGGCGTACAGCAGTTGCGTGCCATCGCACTGATCGAGAACAATTACATCGTTTTCGATGCCGTACGCTGTGATAAGCCGCGCACTGTCGACCGCTATCAGTATGGCAGAGGCCAAGCGGCTTTCTCATCTCAACTGACCCCAGCGGACAGCGACTTCCCGCATGTGCCGCACCCCGACTTCAACCCGATTACGAAGGTGGCCGTTGGCGCCCCCGGCAAACAGGGGGTACTCAAATTCAAGGATAACTTCACCATGACAGTGGTTTCGGAACAGGACATGCAGCTGTGCCGCGCTCTAACCCACGGTGGTTACGGCGGTCGTCCCATGGAAGTTACATTCGCCCGTGTCGCGAACACACGGGATGCATCCTTCCTGGCTGCTTTTACGTGGGGTGACAAACCGGCACCTCCGGCCCTGACAATTATCGAAAACACACCGGACGAGATTCGCCTGGGGGTCGATATCGGACCTCGCACGTACGCCATCGACATCGATGTCGCCGGCAAAACGGCCAAAGTCGTAAAGCACTGATCTGAACCTCAAAGGAAGCGATACAGCATCATGACGCGCAAAATTGTGTTGACAACGTTTTTCACCGCAATCGTGGCCGTGACCCCTTTAAGGGCGGACCGTGTTGCTTTGTTATCGTATGACGACATTTGGGCGAAAGGCGGAGCGGCGCCTGTCTACGAGCAGGACTTCTCCGAAGGGGGCCCTGCCGCACGTCCCGCTGTTCGCATATATAAGGGCGAGTCGAATGCTCCCACGTACAACGACCGCTTGGCCAATGGCGGCTACGACGGCAGCGATTGCTGGATGATCGAGGCGGAACTGCCCGCCGGCCGCTGGACCAAGATTCGGTTCCCGTTGCCTGAAACGGAGGCGGACGGAATCCACTATCGCTTTCTGTTGAAGATAGAAAGTCAGCCCGAATTCGGGCCAACGGATCTGGCGCTGGCCATCAACGAGGGAAGCCATCCGTTCGCCCATTCGGTTTACCGCCTGGAGCCGCTGGAACACGATGTCGTTAAGTCAGGACCCTGGATGACAACCATCTGGCCCATTTGGAAAGGCCATAAGAACGAAGTACATCACGGCTGGACCCGCGTCACGGGAGACACGTCAACCTATGTCCTGAGAGGGGAAAAATGGGCGATGTTCGAGGGCATTACCGTCATGTTGATTAACCGGACCAAGCAAGCGCGACGCGTGAAATTATTCTGCGACGATATCGAAGTTGTCAGACGCCCCGTCGGGACGTCACCGGAGATGCGTGCCTTAATGGAATCGCCGAGGCCCGTTATTGGTTACACCAGGAAACAGATTTTGAATGCGCGAGCGTATGCCGCGGAGAAGGGCGATGATGCGGTACCCGGTTGGGTTAAGAAAAAACTGAAGTCCGCCGATGCGTGGTTGACGCGCGATATAACCGTACCGCGCATGCAGGCCGGTTATCCGACCAAGTACCGCTGCAAGGAATGCAATGCCGTCCTTCGGCCCAATCCGCCGACCGGTTATCTTTGCCCGAAATGCGGAAAGGAACACACCGGTGAGCTTTACGATAAACTGCTTGCGTACGAACGGCATAAGGCGCTGGGAGAAGCCGTGCATGCGCTCGGTTTCGCATGGCAGTGGACGGACGATGAGCGTTATGCGCGCCGCGCGGAAGCCATACTTCTGGGGTATGCGGATGCGATTGGCGACTTTCGCCTCGGCCACAACTGGCTGGGCACGTGCTGGCTGATGGAAAACACTCTCCGCGGTTACGATTACATTTACGAGTGGTTGTCACAAGCATCGCGAGAGACAATCGATAACGATTTTCTGAACGTTATCCGCCGCCGCATCTACCATTACAATCACCATTACCCGGAAGGGTATTCCAGGCTGCTTGAGATTTGCGGGTGGATTTCCGTATTGACCAAGGACGTCAACTGGAGCAACTATCTGTTTTTCAGCCCGGTTGGAAACCATCGGGTTCTTCTACGCTATGGCCTTACAGAAGACATGATTTCCCTGAAGGGCGCGGCGTATCACGGGGATATTGTACGTGCGCTGAATCGAGTCGGGAAGACTCTCGAAAACTGTGGCATTCGTTTTTTCGATGCGCGGGTCAAACCCGTGTACGACGTGGTGTTCAAACAGATTTTTCCAGACCGGTCACTGCCGGCCTTCGGGCACTCGAACGTCGGTTATCCCGCGTCGATATACGACTTCGATACGGCCTATAGGTTCTACCGGGACGAGCGTTATCTCAAGTTCTGCTCCAAGCGTTTTCTTCAGGAAGCGCCGTCCTTCTTCGACATCGAGCCGCCCACCGCTCCGGAGGACCTTTATCTGCGGTCCAGTCACCTGGAAGCGCTTGGCCTCACCATGCTTCGATCCCAGCCGGACAACGATTCCGTTCTGGCACTCAGTTGGGGCGCTCCGCAACGCAACGATCCGACGCGGCTGGATTTTCAATTGTACGGGGCGGGGGGACACCTGATCTGGAGTTCCGGAACGACCGATTACGGTAATCCACTGATGAACAGCTGGTACCAGCAATCCATCAGCCGGAATATGATGGTTGTGGACGAAGGCACTCAGAAACCGCTGGCTGGCAAGTGCCTGTTTCTGGATACGGAGAATCCCGTACAGATTGTGGCGGCGGAACTCCGGGATGCTTTTCCCGATACCCGCATTGTACGCGTTGGCATCCTTCTCGACAGTGGGGATGTCGCACTGGTCGATCTGTTCAGCTCACCTCGACCGCGTACGGTTGACTGGGTTTGCCACGTGCCGGGAGACATCATGTCGCCGCTGGAGTTTTCCGCCGTTGACGAGTCGCCGTTTGGCGACGAAAACGGGTACGAGATTCTCACAAACATCACGCGTGCCAATACGGCTTCTCCCATTGTTCTGAACCTTCGCCACCAAGACAAAAGAGGAGACCGTGGAGTACGCATCACGACCGCCTCGGGGGATAACACAATCCCATTTCTGGGGCAAGGTTTCACGGGGCATTCAAACAAACCTTCTCAAGTCTGCATTCTGCGACGAAGGGAGGTAACGCAAACAGTATACGCAACCCTTTTTCAGCCGCACCAAGGCGAAAGTGAGCCTGAAGCAGGAAACGTTGCCATTGAGACTTTTGAGATTGCCCAAGACACCATGCATGTTCACGCGTTGACCGTGACTCTGACGGTAGCGGACGGTACGCATGTGATTACCATTCGCGAGACACCAATGGAAGGCGACGATTACGCGATGGATGTCAATGTTACGACGACGCGGAAGGGCGATCGGTAAGAAGGTGAAATGGAACGAGAGATAGAAGGTTCTCATGGTTAGTCTCCATTGTTTCCCCGGCTCTGTTAGGTTGTAACGCGGTCCTCCGGGCCGCGAACCGGCGCATTGGCAGGTCTGGAGACCCGCCCCACTTTTTGTGCGGGCGGCTGAAGGCCGCATACATGTTCAGCGAAGGGTTGAAAACCCTGGTCACGGGATGGTGGTCGTGACCCCGCACATGCAGCTCCCCCCTGGGGAGCGAGCGTTCAGAACTCAGAACTCGGAACAAAGGAGAAGAATGTATGAGCCGACATGCCCTACAACTTGCAGGCGTTGTAATCTGCGTGGTTTCAACCATGGCATTCACGGGAGGAGCGGCGGACATGGACCGTATGGCTGAAGCAATTCGAACGGAAGCGACGTTGCCGAATGCCGGACCGCAAGGCCGGCCGTTGCCGCTGGCGACAGCCTGGTGTTCCGGTACCCATGCATGGTCTGAGGGCTGGCGTCCGGTCCATCAGTTGGAGCGCATCGAGCAGGGACATTTTCTGTTGCCCTGGTTTGCGCATCCAGGCCGGGGACAGGAATTGGACGAAAAAGCCGAGGCCGCGTTTCGCGAGTATTACGAAGCCCCCATTAAGCGCGCCGCCGAGCTGCATCTGCCGTTGACGTTTATCGCAAGCCAGTGGGAATCGGTTCTCACGCACGGACAGTGGTTTAAACTTCCGCCCGAGCAGAACCCTCATGTCGTTACACCGGAGGGCAAGATCAAGAAGATGATGAGTCCCTTTGGACCGATTGCTCCCTGGCGGGAGGCCGGACGTACGTTCACCGACAATACACGCATGCGCCTGTTGCAAGAGTGGTATCCCGATCCGCCGCTGGTCATTTTTCTATCGAACAACGAGCATCCGAAGTTGCGGTGGCACAAAGTCGAGACGTCCAAGCGCTACATGGACACGTACGGAGAGGGGCATGACGCCGATTTTAAGCGCAAGGTTGTTGCGGATGGATGGATCGAGCGGTATCGCGCGCTGCAGGCTGGAATGCGCGAGGGGCTCGACAATGCCAACTGGCGCCAGACCGCGAAGTTCGTAGCTTACAGCGCGGACGGACCTGAGTATTTCGGACGGTGGGGTGGGTGGGTGCATTACTCACTGCACAGTCCGGGGCGCATTTCCCCTTACCCGCTGATGTGGGACGGTGGCAGTCCGTCGTACTACACCCACGAGTGGTGTCCGACCACGGACCACAGGACGTGGAGTCGGCAAGTCGAGTTTATGAACACCGTGTTTATGCTCGAGGACGCTTACGAATTGAATCCCGACTGGTGGTATGAATTCAGTACCTGGGACGGGCACGAATGGCCGTGGCGCAAGGAAACGCCGTCGAAAGTCATGGTGTATG
>JAIPIM010000139.1 GCA_021734725.1 Minisyncoccota bacterium
ACCACCTTTATGAGTTTCGCAGTGCATTTCGCGCCTCCCTGGGCCCCTTCGGACGCAAAAAGCAGAAACAAGGGAAAGCGGGGCCCGCGCTGGCCCCACCCTTCTTCTTCGTGCAGGCAGCGGGAACCGAATTGACTGGTCTCCACGGCGGGTCAAGTCGTTCTCAGCGCCTTTAATTTTTCGATTTTACTGCTGCCGATTTTGGCACTCGGACGATTAGGTGGTATAATCGGGCTGGCCTGCATTATTCACCACAACGACTCGAAGGCTCAAAGAGCGTTGTGGCCAACGCATTTGCGCCGAAAACACTGGACAAAATGCGTTAAAGGATGAGTGACGACAATGAAATCCAGCTACAGCCCGCTTGGCAGAACAGGACTGAATGTGCCTCCCATCATCTTCGGGACCAGTTGCCTGGGCAATCTGTATCAGGCCCTGCCCTACAAGACAAAACTGGATATCGTCAAAGAAATCATCCGCAACTGTCCGGAACTTGCGGTGCTGGATTCGGCCGGAAAATACGGTGCGGGCTTGGCTTTGGAAACAATCGGCAGATGTCTCCGCGAAATTGGGGTTTCTCCAGAACAGGCCATAATCAGCAATAAACTCGGATGGAAACGCGTGCCCCTGAAAACTCGGGAACCGTCGTTTGAACCGGGTGCCTGGGCCGACCTGGAATATGATGCAGAGCAGTGCATCAGCTACGAAGGTATTCTGGAATGCTATGACCAGGGATGCGAACTCCTGGGAGACCCATATCAACCGCAACTGGTCTCTGTGCATGACCCAGACGAATATTTAGCCGCGTCGGCCGACGAAACGGACCGGCAGCAGCGTTGGCAAGACATATTGGACGCATACCGCGCCCTCTTCCACTTGAAAAGCAAAGGTAAAGTGGCCGCCGTGGGTATCGGCGCCAAAGACTGGACCGTGATACGCGACCTGTACAAAGACGTGACATTTGACTGGGTCATGCTCGCCTGCAGCCTCACCGTTTACCGTCATCCAGCTCAGCTTCTGGAATTCGTTGCTCGACTGCATTCAAACGGTGCCGCCATTGTGAATTCAGCGGTTTTCAACGCGGGTTTTCTTTTGGGGGGCAAATACTTTGACTATCGGATTCCGGACCCGGATGATGCCGAGAACAAACATCTTTTCGAGTGGCGCCGTCAGTTTCTTGAAACCTGCAAAACATTCGACGTCAAACCGGCTGCGGCCTGTGTACAGTTCGGACTGTCAGTTCCCGGTGTTGTCGCGGTCGCCCTGAATACTGGTAAGCCACAGCGAATTTCAGAGAACGTGGAACTGACCAGAAAGCACATTCCGGAGGGGTTCTGGCAGACCTTGAAGAAGCGCCGAATCATGGCTGCAGACTACCCGTATCTGGGCACATGATTGCTTCGCCAACACTCCGCAAGAGCCATTGGAGCGCACAAGGCGCGTACCAGCTTTTGGCCCAATAAAGAAACCAACGGCGACCACATCTATGCCAATATAACCATGGAATCTGCGTAACATGATTATTGATGCTCACCATCATTTCTGGATGTACAACCCCGAGGAATATGGCTGGATTGGTGAAAATATGGGCACTCTGCGCCGTGACTTTCTCCCGCCTCATCTGCAGAGAGTGGCAGAGAAGAACGCGGTGACCGGGGTTGTTTCCGTGCAGGCGCGACAAAAGCTCGAGGAGACTGAATGGTTGCTGGAACTTGCGGAGGACTATGAGCTGATTAACGGTGTGGTCGGCTGGCTGCCTTTGCGACAGGACGATGTAGAGGCTCGTCTCGAACGGTTTGCAGTGCATCCCAAACTTAAAGGCGTGCGGCATGTGGTGCATGACGAAGCGGACGATGAGTTCATTCTTGATACGGCCTTTAATCACGGCGTAAGCCTTTTGCAGAACTACCAACTGGTGTATGATATTCTGATTTTTGAACGCCATCTGCCGCAGACAATTGCGTTTGTCGACAGACATCCGAACCAAACGTTCGTTCTGGACCATATCGGGAAACCGCGTATAGCAGACGAACACATGGAGCCGTGGTCGAGTAATCTGCGGGAATTGGCGCAACGTTCAAATGTCGCCTGTAAGCTTTCGGGTATGGTGACGGAAGCCGATTTCAGAAACTGGACAGACGCACAGTTGCGGCCGTATATGGAAACCGTTGTTGAAGCCTTTGGTCCCGAACGTGTCATGTTCGGCTCCGACTGGCCGGTCTGTCTGGCGGCCGCGAGCTACGGACGTTGGTTGCGTGTGGTACGTGAGTTCATCAGCCACTTCTCCCCAGACGAACAGAACCGGATTTTACATGGAACAGCCACAGATTTTTATCAATTATGAAAACATTTGCAATTACAGCTCCCGGTGAGACACGTCTCTTCGAAAAATCCCCACCTGAACCTGCACCCAATGACGTTCTTCTACGCATCCACATTGTCGGGTGCTGCGGGTCAGACCTGAATACATTTCGCGGCTTGAATCCAATGGTGACGTATCCGCGAGTGCCTGGTCATGAAATTGCCGCAACGATAGAAGAGACCGGAACCAATGTCCCCGATGAATGGCACCTCGGCATGCAGGTCACCGTATCGCCATACACCAGTTGCGGTCACTGTAACTCGTGCCGAAGCGGCCGCTTCAATTGTTGTCGATACAATGAAACACTGGGCGTGCAGCGGGACGGTGCCATGACCGAATATCTGACCGTGCCCTGGCAGAAACTCTTTCATTCGGACAAGCTGTCATTGAAGGAATTAGCTCTTGTCGAACCGCTCACAGTGGGCAGCCACGCTGTTGACCGCGGTGACATCACGAACGGTGACAAGGTTATGGTTCTGGGCTGTGGAACGATTGGACTGGGAACAATTGCTGCCGCCGCCATGCGCGGTGCCGAAGTGCTCGGCGTGGATATCGACGATACCAAACTCGACCTGGCACAACAGGCTGGCGCAGCCGCAACCGTCAATTCGGCGTCAGAAGATGTGCACGAATGGCTCCAGTTATGGACCGACGATGAAGGCCCGCAGGCCGTCATCGAAGCCATTGGTCTGCCGCAGACATTCCGGGCCGCTGTGGAAGAAGTCGCATTCGCGGGCCGCGTTGTGTATCTTGGGTACGCCAAAGCCCCAGTACAGTACGAGACCAAGCTTTTTGTTCAGAAAGAACTCAACATCTGCGGCTCCCGCAATGCAACTCCGACTGATTTCAAATCGGTGATCTCAATGCTGGAAGCAAAGAAATTCCCGATCGACGCTGTTGTAACAAAAAAATATTCTCTGGATGACGCAGCACAGGCATTTCAAGCTTGGGATGCAGCCCCCGCGGCTTACACCAAGATTCTGGTCCAGATATCGAAAGAGTAAGGCTGATTCCTGACCTGTCTATTCGTTATAAACTGCTTACTGGACGAGGCTTATGGATAGACCGCTTCGCAACGCACTTCCTTACTGGCCCGAGGCTTTTGCCGACTCAGGTTGGGCTAGTTGCAACTGTGTTATGGGATCCGCCCTCACGATCTAGTTTTATGTTAACTGTCCTGTTACGAATAGAATAGGCGCAACAGTCTCTGACTTTTGCTTCGCGCTTGAATTCGTTCTTTTTTAATTAATTTAGCGATATGATAACATCGAATAATATATTGAGTAAGCCCCAATTGCGCGGGGGCGAGTCGTCGCATGCGCAGATCGAACGTCATGTTCGTAAAATGTTGCAGGACGGTGAGTTGGCTCCTGGTCACAAACTGCCGCCGACGAGTGCGCTGGTGAAGAGCTGGAAAGTCAGTCCCCACTCGATTCACCGGGCGTTTGCCAGTCTGGTCGAGATGGGGTATCCCAAGCGCAAGCCGCGCGGTGGCACATTTGTGCCGGACCGAGCGGCGGCGATAACGAATAATGTCGGATTCTATTATTTCCATGACCGTCAACCGCTGACACTGGCAACCGTCGAGGCCATGCACCGGATGTTGGCACCGAATCATGTGGATATTAAGGTAATCCCGTTTGAGAGAGGTTTCTTTGCCGAGACTGATTTCCTGGACGATGCCAGACGCCGTGACCTGGAAACACTCCTGGTGACGGTGCTGGACACGCCGGATTGCCTGCGGGCGATGAAAGAACTCGAAGCTGCGGGATTCCCACACCTGCGCTTTATCAATCGCGACTTTGACGATCAGCTTCACTCGCCATTATTGACGGAGAATGATGAAGTAGCGATGGAGGAATCAATCCGCCTGCTGCGTTCCCGAGGGCATGAGGCGATCGGCTATATTGGTCACCCCTCTGCGCTCGGGCGTGAAGTGGAAGCCGGATCCGAGCGAATTAGCAGATCCATGTCCAGATTGCCTACCACGCAAAAAGGCGATTGCCGTAATGCTGCTTAACCGCCGCCATGTCCATGGCGCCGGGCTCGAACGGGTGAAGTCCCTGCGCCGAGCGCCCCCTCCGGAAACGCGCCACAACCCAACTCTTCATCCAAGGCCGCCAGCAGATCGCCGCCCATGCAGAACTCGGCCCAGGGCACCCGATCGGGACGCTCTCCATGCAGGGCACACAAGAACCTTTCCCGGCCCGTCATCATCACCAGACGCCTGCTGATAGGATATTATTTTTGGCGAACAAAAACAAGATAAAGCCAGGCTTCGCGGCATGCAAGGAACGGCACCAACTTTATGAGTTTCGCAGTGCATTTCGCGCCTCCCTGGGCCCCTTCGGACGCAAAAAGCGAAAACGAGGGAAAGCGGGGCCAGTCCTGACCCCTTTTCCTCCAACGTCAGTCACAACATTAGCCACCATCATACGGTGGCCGGCCAGTGGCGGGTTGCTGACGGCAACCTGGGAACGTCGTCCTGCGGGGTGCCCCTGACGTCAATGACGTGAAGAAGCATCCGGCAATTCCGGGAAGTCAATAGGAATGCGGATGGGACTTTGTATGATTCCCTCCGCTTCGGCGTGCGGGCAGCTCGAATACGTGTTCGGGTCCGTTTGCGAATGGAACACACGCCCGTCCGAGTAGACAACCAGCATTGAGATGTTGCGAAGCTTGAAGAAATCCTCGGGTCCGTCGGGTTCGATGATCAACTCGTTTTTCCGCCGCGGGATCCCCGTGATGTCCTTGTCAAATACCACCCTCACGCGCCCGTGCCAGTGCCACGAGTTCACCGACCCCAGCGTTCCGACTTCGTACCCGTTCAGTGAGACCTTGCGGGTCGGCACAGAAGGCAGGGATGCGGAGGTTTCAAGCCCATTTTCGATGCTGTCGCGATTGCCCGTGGGCGCGACGCCTTCCGAGCAAGCCGAGGCACAGATTATTTGCAGCGGCCGTTCTTTGGTCAGCTCAACACCATTCGGAGGCGGTGGCATCTTTTTGTAGTTTTCTTCGTCGCGGGTGAGTACAAGCAGACAGGCCGAACCGAGCCACGGGATTGTCACGCGCAGTTGACCAGGTCGCGTGTCGGGTGCAGGGTGTCGCCGCAACTGGACGCGGTAGGGGCCGTCCGGCACGTTTACCGACCGTACACAGGCGGCGCGAATGCTTGCATCGTCCGGTACACGTACCGTGATTTCGGCATTCGTGATGGCTGGTCCATTTTCGATTCCGTGTCCCGGGACGATCAGAGGAATCAGATACGTCCCCTCGCGAGTCTCGAAGATGTTACCCTGCACGCCCTCGGGGACATCGAGGGGATTTGCCCCCAGGAACCACCTCTTGCCGGGAAAGCTTTCGTACAACTCCATGTAGGTATTATGCATGGCCTGAAGCTCTTCGGGGATTGCCTTTGTGTGCGCATCGATGTCGCTGACCCTGAAGCCTCTTGCGTGCGTCAGGCTCGGGGCAGAGGGCCAGAGGCCATTCAACAGGTTACGCTGGTACTGGGCTTCCGTGTGTCCAAGCCCGCAGCAAACCTTGTTGCCGATTGTCAGCCATTTGATCAATTCGCCCTGCACCGGACCGAGTTCCCCCAGTAGACCTACCGCATGCTGCATCAGGTCCACCATGTATGGACCGTTCCAGTAGCAGGTTTTTCCCGTTCGTTCGACGATTTTGGCGATTGCATCGGTAATCCCGCAGACCCGGAAATCCTCTGGGTCCAGCGCCGACTGGTCCATGAAAATGCCGTCGATTTCGGGATAAATCTCGAGCAACTGCCGCATTTCACCGCGGAGATACTGTCCCCAGCGCGAGTCCGGCCGGCAGTCCATGATCACATGGTCGAACCACGTCATACGCGGCGCCCCGTCCGACCGGCGAATTATGCTCTCGGGAAATTCCTGAGTCGCGAATGACTCCCAGCATTCGGTCGGGTTGAAATACATGAAGGCCTGCATACCGCGGCGTTGGAGTTCCCGGATGAAGGCGTGGATTCCTTCCCGTCGTCCGGATGGATTCGTCACGTTCGCGACGTAACGTTTGATCTCCTTGTACGGCGCATCCTCCGCTGGAGCATCCGGGTCGGTGGTGCGCTTGATCGTGTTCCACTTGTCGTCGACCATTTTAACCCACGGCTCTTCTTCCGGAACGACCTTGCCGAAAAACGGACAGGTCCAGTGGATTTCAACGTTTTTTACGCCCTGCCGGACGAGCTTGTCGCAGAGTTCCGGGGTGGCGGTGTTGGTGTAGACAAAGCACCCATGCGTGGCGTCGACAGTGTCGGCTGACGTCATGAAATACTCGGAGTAAGCATCTCGGACCCAGCGCAGCCCCGGTCGCCAACAACCTTCGTGACGGATGATGAAGTGCCGTATCGTGGCAGAATGGCCGGGGGTGATTCCCGCCCGCCTCTGGAGAGAAACTTGGCCGACGTTGGTTTCACAGCCGAAGGGGTGTGTCGGCGCTTCGATGTGCGCGGCTACTGTGAACCCCACGTCCTGCTCTCGTTCGTAGAAGCAAACCATCGGAATCGAAAGGGTACCGCCCGGGAGTCCCTTGGTCAGACCAGGCGCTCCCCGGTAGGAGAATGCCGCGCCGGTTCTTTTCAGATCGTAGTCCGACCGCAGCGACGGCGCAAAACACATCCCCCGAAGCGGAATGCCGGCAATGCTCTGCTCAAGGCACAGTGCGACGGTGTCTGTTCCCCGATTGGTTATACGAACCGAGAATTCCATTGCCTCCCCGGAGAGCCGCCATGCCGATTCGAACAGCACTGTTTCGTCGGTTGAACACTCAACCCACGAGATACCCTCCGTTGGCAGGCACATGTCTCGTGCCTCTTGCACGACCTCCACCTCGACCGGCGTTGCCTCCTCCGTGCCTTCTGCAAGCCAGCGCTGCTCCACGTGCAGACACCAACCATCGCCGTACACGGCCCGCACTTTCCCCTGCCGCATGTCAACTGTCACTTTCCCCGGTAGTCCTCGATTCGGAATGATGACGCTTTTGATTATGGTATCCTCTGCATCGAACACGAAAGCTGTGCGAGTTGTGGATCTGATATTGGGTCAATGATAAAAATAGAATAACATCAAGGCGTTAAGGTTCAGAATAATGACTCCCCACCCCTTTTTCAAGTATCCCGGGGATAATCAGCGATGGAACGTTGGAGATTACGTCAACAGAATCTGTTATTCCGCTTGGCCGGTTTAAAAGTGTTGTATTCCAACCTCAACGACTGATAAACCGATGGGAAATTGCTTTCGGACAACGGGAGGCTGACAGCACGGACTTTGATGTGCAACGCATACCACATAAATAACTGTCCGAGTGATGCTTAAGCCAGCAGTGCGCAGCATGGCGGCCTGCTATTCCGAGGCGACACGCGTCAATCCCGGATACGTAGATAACAAGGCTGGCGGAACAGGCACCTTCCGCTCCAGCAACTCCGCCTTGAGTCTAAGCGCCGCCGATACCGCTTTACCTTGGTAGTGATTGTTGGCCACTATGGTCAACTGCGGGACCTTCTCGAGCAACTCCCGCCCGCGAACGGCCAACCCGCGGATTTCATCGTCCGAATAATCGTAGTTGTAGGTCTCATGGACAGGCACGTCCTTCGAGAACCACGCCTGTCTGTTCCGACCGTGCAGACGCAGATAGCCCCGACGCCCCGCGATGAGCCCGGAAGGGTCAAATGAATCACGTGCGGTTGGATAATCCAGACAGGCCACATCAACACCCAAATCACGAAAGAATGATACGGCCCCCTCACCTTCCCACGATTTATGCCGGACCTCGACGACCAGGGGGGCAAACCCGCCCAATTGCCGCTGAATCCAAGTTATCAGAGCACGCGACTCAGCGGTATCGGAAAAATCGTACCGGAACTGAGCCAGAATCCCCCGCAAAAGACCGGCCTCACGCAAAGGGACAAATGCCTGCCGGTACGTTCCGGCAAGCTTCGAATCGAACTCATATTTGTGCGTAAACACACGATTCAGTTTGGCGGTAAAAAAGAAACGGGGAATATCGCGAACGCGCTCAGACCAGCTTGCAACAGTGCGCGTTGAGGGAATGCGGTAGAACGAACTGTTGATTTCAATCATGTCAACAAACTGCGCCAAAAAACGCAGTTCATCGTCAGGATAATGGACGGGCTGAGGCTCGGGCTTCACCGCTCCAAAAAGCGAGGGTTGTCGCAAACCGCACGGCACACGATATACCGTATCCCGCCAGTCGTCGTAACTCCACCCGGCAACACCGCAGGCAATCCGTTCCTCCGCCGGCGCACCCGTTGTGGTTTTAACGGACACTAATGCCATCCTTCACGGCAGACGTCGGCACCGTACGGCAACGCCGCCGCACACACACCAGGCAGGCCGCTCTCCGATTGTCCGCAAACACCGACGTTCACCCATGCTTCTCTTCAAAATCCCCCATGAAATCGATCAGCTTGGAAACACCGGCAAGCGGCATTGCGTTGTAGATGCTGGCGCGAATCCCTCCGACGGAGCGATGTCCCTTAAGGCCAATTAAACCAGCCGCCGCCGCCTCCGCTATAAACGTGGGCTCCAGATCCTCGTTGTCCAAACGGAATGTCACATTCATCTTCGACCGGTCCGCCGAAGCCGCCGTCCCTAAATAGAAATCGGAGGCGTCAATCCGGCTGTAAAGATTTTCAGCCTTCACATTGTTGACCTTTTCCACGGCGTCAAGCCCGCCTTGCTCCTGTATCCAGTCCAGCACCAGGCCCACCATGTAAACGGCAAACACCGGAGGCGTATTGAAGGTCGATCCCTTCTCTATGTGCGTCTTGTAGCTGAGCATCGTTGGCAGATCGGCACTCGCGCGATCCGCAAGATCCTTGTGGATAATAACAAGCGTCACACCCGCCGGCCCCAGGTTTTTCTGGGCGCCGGCAAAAATGGCGCCGAACTTCGAAACGTCGACCTTACGTGACATAATGTCGCTGGACATGTCAGCAATCAGCGGAACACCGTTCAACTCAGGGAAAAAATGATACTGCGTACCGTAAATAGTATTGTTACTGCATATGTAAAGGTACGACGCATCGCGAGTAACCCCCTCCCAATCGTTGAAGTCACCAATCTGGGTATAACTTGTCTTCTCTCCCTCGTATACCACCTTGGTCTCGCCGATCTTCTTTGCCTCCTTGATCGCCTTACTTGTCCACGATCCGGTGTCCGCATACAAACCGGGCTTCCCCGGCACCATGAGGTTCATCGGCAGCATGGCGAACTGAAGACTGGCACCGCCTTGCAGAAACAAGACCGCATACTCATCGGAAACTCCCAACAGATCACGGACATTCTGCTCCGCACGCTCAATCACTTCCTTGAATTCGGGACTGCGATGACTGGTTTCGGCAATCCCGTAACCGAGACCATGGTAATCGACGAATTCTTCCTGCGCGCGCTTCATCACTTCTTCCGGAAGAGTCGCCGGACCGGGATAGAAATTATACACCTTGCGCTCTGACATAATCCATACTCCTTCTGGTTCATGAGGAAAATCAGCAAAGCTAAAATTAACCTGAATCCGTGAACTTTCAGCGGTGGTATCCTTCACCTGAAGGACGAGACCGGAGGCAGCTGTAGTTTCTACTGCAACTCGCAGGCTCGTAAGCAGATGTACCGCCGCTGGAATTCCCGTGCGGGAAAATTGGTGAAAAACTCAACGTCACCCAAGGGGTTACCCCGTAACGAGCCATAACCTCTTTCATGCAAACGACAAAAAC
>JAIPIM010000140.1 GCA_021734725.1 Minisyncoccota bacterium
AACCGCGAATATTTCCGGCGCCAGGTCGAAGCCATGAAACTGTGGACCAAGGTCTTCCCCGCCATGCGCTTTCTCCAGGGGCTCGGCTCCATTCTCGTACTCGGGTTCGGTGCCTGGCTGCTGTTACGACCGGAGCCGGAAATAAGCCTCGGAACCGTCATCGCTTTCAACACGTATGTGCTCCATCTCTACCAACCCATCGGCATGCTGTTCCGGATGTACGACTGGATTCTGCGGTCGCTCGCGTCCGGAGAACGTATCCTCGAAGTCCTGGAAACGGAGCCGGAAATCAAGGACGCCGAAGGCGCCGTCGAGCTCCCGCCCGTCAATGGGGACGTTGTGTTCGATCATGTGTCCTTCCGATATACAACCGGTGACATGGTTTTGAACGACGTACAGATCCATGCAACCCCCGGACAGACCATCGCCCTGGTCGGACACAGCGGCGCGGGAAAAACGAGTATGGTGAACCTTATTCCACGCTTCTTCGAACCGGTCAGCGGCAGGATACTTATCGACGGCTACGACGTCTCACGCGTCAAGCTCGAATCTCTGCGCCGACAGATCGCCATTGTCTTGCAGGATCCTTTCCTGTTCAACGGAACGGTCATAGACAACATACGATACGCGTCGCCGGCCGCTTCCATTGAAGCGGTGAAAAACGCCGCGGAAGCCGCCTACGCCCACGAATTCATAGAAGGACTCCCTGATGGATACGATACGGAGATCGGAGAACGCGGGATTAAACTGTCGGGCGGACAGAAACAACGGCTGGCCATCGCCCGCGCGCTGCTCGCGGACCGGCGCATCCTGATTCTCGACGAGGCCACCGCCATGGTTGACAGCCATGCCGAATACGAAATCCAACAAGCCCTGCGCCGATTAATGCAGGATCGCACCACGTTTGTCATCGCACACCGTCTGTCCACGGTAAAAAACGCCCATCAGATCGTGACGCTGGTGGACGGACGCGTCGCGGAAGTTGGCGATCACAAAACACTGATGGCCCAAAAAGGCGCCTACTCGGAAATGTACGAGGCACAGTTCAAACTGGCCCTGGAGGACGACTTCGGCGAAGAATCGGAGTCGGGGTTCTAACCTGACCCAGTCATCGACCTCAAAGGCTGAACACATGATCTGTGAGTGAGAAATGTGGGAGGCGGTTCCACCCGGCGACCGCCTGTCGCTGTCAACCTGTTTACTCAAGAGCCATCAGGGACCGTCTAGAGTTGTATTCGGGTTATACACTCGATGACACAGACCGCCCTTCCCGACGTCTCTTTTACCGTGTATCGGGCACCCAAATGCGGTTGACCTGGGCGTCGCGAAAGCCTTGATTGGTGTGTCGGAGTTTCCAAATATCAAGTGTCCGGATCCTTGTCGACATACCCACGGTAAATCCAGCAAGTCGCGGCTTCCCGCCGTATTCCATATAGGCCGCAGACAGTGCCTGGCGATTATTTGCGAAGACTTCCACAAGGTACTTGTCAATGAAAATCCTCAATTCCAGGTCCTCGTTTACGGGGAGATCGGCAACGGCAAACGGCGCCTCCGCCGTACCGACCCGCAGGGTTCCCGTCTCCGGGCGCAGCACGATCTGCAATCCACCCCCATTCTCGTCGGCAAACAGAATAAAACCAAAGAGCTTCCGCAGGGCCTCCTCCCGTGGTATCACAATACGAATTTCACAGGCGTCAGCATCGAGTTCGGCAAGTGGCTGAAGCCCAGGCGCAACGGGCGGCGGGACAACATCGAAATGGTTGGCAACCGGCGTCTTCAGAGATACGTCCTTCAAGGAAACCCGTTCGTGACGCAGCGCCTCCAGCTCGCGCAGCGGTCGAATGCGCAGCAAACCGTTGTCGGCCAAACTCAGCTCGCGCGGCAAGGACTGAATGGTCTTTTCCCGCAGAGCACCATCAGGGCCGGCGGACTGCAGCCAGGCCCACATGACCCGGCGGCCGTCCGCGGTAAGCACGCTTTCCGGAGCAAAAAAATCGGTGCGGCGGCCGCAACCGTATACCGGCTGCTCCTCCCGGCGCCAATTCATCCGCCCATGCGTTTCCGGCACGAATTGCTCACGCCGGGCATCCCAGTCCCCGAGATAGTAGCGACAACCAAGAGAATGACTGATGCAGAGCAACATCCATTTGTCGCCCAGCCTGAAAAAATTCGGACACGAAATATCCTCGCCGATCACGGTATCCGGAAGATCGTGATCCAGAAAATCGCCGACAAGCGTCCATGCACGGAGATCCCTCGACTTAAAAAGTGGCTGTTCGAGTCCCCCGGAAATGGCGTAATAGGTATCCCCGACAAGAAAACAGTCCGGGTCCCAGTGCCTGGCAAGCTCGGCAGGCCCCCCACCCGGTGCGCATACCTCAACCGTGTACGGCTTATCCCACGCGGAAAGACGCCGATCCTTGGCAAGGGCAATATAATTCCGCCCCGCCCCCTGGCCGTGATAGATAATTGCAGGGACCCCCTGCTTCGTCACAAACCCGGTGCCGCTAAACATACCGTGCCCGGTGAATGACGGCTGAAGTTTTGTCGGTTGCCACGTCCAATGTAGTAAGTCCGGACTGGTAACGTGGATAAAGCTGTAGGAATGACCGTCCCGCCATGGATGACGAAGAATGTAGTGCAGGTGATAAACACCGTCGAGAGCAAAAGCCGCATTCGGGTCACCCGGACCGCTGTCTCCACCCGGATGCATCAAGTGATAGTTCAGGGTCAGATCCGTCATGACTGTCCTTGGGGTTACATAAATTGTGAAATGTCGTTTTTCAGAATTCTTGTTCTTGGTGCTTGGTGCTTGGTTTTGAACTAAGAACGAAGAACCACGAACGTTTCTAACGGGAAGGCTGTAACCAGACCAAGGCGGCCCCATGTCAATCCACGATGCGGAAGACGCGCGCGCGCTTCGTATCGACCAGCGTGGTGAACCGGCCATGTTTCACCTCGATGACTTCGTCTCCGCGAACATCGCGGATCCCGGCATCACCAAGATCCGGACAGGTGACAGTGACTTCATGGGACCTGGAGTCGTGGTTCAAAAGGTAAACGAGACTGGTTTTGTCGTTTTTCAATACCGTGGCCTTGACGCATGGCGTGCTCGATTCAATGGCCGGGGATACACCACAGTCTCCAATGATTTTCCGTAACAATCCGGGATTGTCACCCAACTTCCCTGGATCGTCGGATTGAGTGATGTAAGTGGCGACAAGGATAATCGTCCCTTTCCCCACCGCGGTTTTGCTCACCAACGGCTGCCCGTCCGCCGCGGTAACGATGGGATCGCCGCTGACCGAATAGAACTCGCCTTCGCAAACGACATCGCCGATCGAAGTGGATAGTTTCGTGCCCGGTCCCAGCGTGCCGGTTTTCTTGGATCGTACGACTTCGCTGAGGATAGTCGCGGGATTGAATGAATCGTCCTGGGTCGGGACAACGGGCCCCATGATCAGCGTGCCGCCGTTTTCGGCATACGCCAACAAGCCTGCCTGGGTGTCAGAGTCCATAAAGGACTGGGTGCAGGCGAACAAAACGGGGTACTCGGTCAGATCATCGGGGTTTACGTCGGGCGCGACGACACCGGGGTGATAGCCGGCGTCGGCCAATGCCTGGAAAAGTCCTTCGAACTCACGCACCGACCGGCCGGCGGGAACGCCGTCAATCGACGGCTCCCCGAGAGACGTTTCCGAATCGTTTGCCGGCGCGGCGTCGCCTATGAAGCAGTGGCGCAAATAAGGCCGGTAGTTGAGGACTCCCACTTCCCGCGTTTCCTGCAAACCCTCGAAGTCGGGTGTCTTCCGAACGACATCCATGATGGTTGCCAGGGCTTGGTGCGCGTAGCGTTTCTGGCCGCGTTCGGACACGGGCGAACCGCCCCAGTATTCGCGGTCGTGGAACATGTACCAGGAGATCCCTTTCAGTCCCGCGGCCAAAACGGTGTCCGCCATAAATTCGTGATGCTCGGCGTACGGGTAGGAGGTTCCCGAATAGTCCTCTTTCCAAAAACCGCACATGAACTCGGCGCTCCACGGCAACGGAAAGAATGAACTCAGCATGCGGGTGATGCGGTCAAGACTTCCCAGCCCCGTCCGCGAAAGGAAAGGTCCTCGGTAGAAATCGTAGCCGACAAGCCCGTCGTTCGCGGCATCCAGAGCCTGCTTTGCCCGATCCCAGTTGTTGGGCATGGAATTGGGGCGGTGAGGATTGAAGTTGGTGCAAAAGATCACGTCTTCCACGCCGCAATCCAGGTGGATCTGTTTCAGTCTCCGGAGATAGTCGGAAATGATAAACTCCTTGAATTCGGCCCAGTCAAAGTACCACATCGGATGCACCGTCCCGAACTGCTCAAGATTCCGTGGCGCGGCGATGTCTTCGAAAGATGCCTTCCCCTCGGCGTAGGGTACGCTCGATACATCCCCGTACTTCCGCGCCAACCACTGATGATATTCACCCCCGCGCCCAACAACATGAGGGTTGTAATCCGACTGAAACATGGCGTCCCGGCAAATCAAGGACGCCTCGTTGTCCACCTGGTAGAGTTTGACCGGTCCGCCGTTCTGATGAAGATAAGGACGGACGACCTTGTTCACTTCTTCCAGATAGCGCCTGCAATGCGCCAGGTACGTGGGATGAAGATAGGATGGGCTGCGCCCGGAGTTGCCCTCGCCGGGGAACCCCATCGGCACTTCGCCGGTCGATGTCCAGACCATGTAGTCCGGCCCCGAATGCCCCAGCCAGTCGGGATACCCGCCGCACGCCATTTCCGAGACGATCAGGGGCCCGGGGCGGAAGTAGACCAAAAGCTCGAGTTCGGCACACAGGTCGAGGAACGCGGGAAGGTTGAGGCGCTCGTCACTCACCCCGCTGAAATCGTAGTCGTGAACGCCCTGGTCATGCTTGCGCCAAGGCACGTACGTACCCACCCAGTTCATGCCCGTCTCTTTCAACGCCTCCAGAATGGGCCGCCAGTACCGCGTTTCCAAACGCCAGTAATGCACTTCCCCGGAGAACAGAGGATGCACGGTTCCCTCAATCTCGATTCCGCCTTTGACAACGTTTAAACTCATTTTTCAAACACTTTCTGGCCCGCGTTATTCACCTCAAAGACTCGAAGGCTCAAAGAATACTCACAACCATAATCTGTTTCGTCTTTTCGATAATGAAACCGCTGTTAAGGCAATAGTATCCAAGATGCCATGCAAAAAGCGTTTCCTCAGAAACCCATGCATACTTCAGGCGCGAACAGCCC
Organism: Minisyncoccota bacterium; assembly: GCA_021734725.1. Lineage (GTDB taxonomy): Bacteria > Verrucomicrobiota > Lentisphaeria > Oligosphaerales > MVZH01 > JAIPIM01. Next base: position 5,261 of record JAIPIM010000140.1, read on the forward strand.
TTCTCTTATAAGTGTCGGCGGCAGCAGTAACCGCATTCCGCTCGCTGAAGACTCGCTCGGACTGCCGCCTGAAAGGGCGGAACTCAGGCAAACGATGGTCGAATCCAATAGAGGATTGGCGTGTTCTATGTCTGTCCCGCGGGTCGTGTTTCAGCGAGGACGTTTTTGCCGGTCCGGTCTGAGTTCCGCGTTTACGCGGCAGCTGGAGCGAGTCTTCAGCGAGCGGGGCGTAGGGTGTTCTAATCGCTTATTGTCTGGGACAACTTACGGGTAACGGGCAGAGCTCGAGGCACCCGCCCGTCATTCCGTGGCAAACTCGATTTTTCATACCCCGAAATTGTATTATGTTAATTGAGTGGTATAATTAATTGCGTGGAGGTTTTCCATGGTGCGGACCAGTATAACTGTAATCAGGCAGTATTCTCGAGCATGAGCAGGAACAATACAATGCGCGATACACCCCCGCGAGAGCGGGAGGCATACCGGCTTGTGATCCGCGAAATTCACCGGCGCGGCCTTCAGGCGGGCGATAAACTGCCGCCGCAGGAGACCCTGCGCCAAGCGTTTGGCGTCAGCAATCTCATCCTCTCGCGAGCCATGGAACGCCTTGTCGCGGACGGCGTGCTGGTCCGCAAAACCCGTGTCGGCACCGTGATTGTCGACCCCGATGCCGTCGATCTGTCCGCGTGGACCGTCGCGCTCCCACTCAACTGGCCGTTACGACAGGGGCCCTGGCCGTTCTATGCGCAGTTGGTTACCATGCTGTTGCAGGAATTGGGAAGCACGGGCTGTCACTGCCGCACCTATACTCGAATGATCGCAAGAGGCAACAAAAACGATCTTCTGGCGGATTATGCGAACCTTCCGGAAGACATCGCGGATGGCCAGGTGGATGCGATACTCTCGCCCGGATCCTTCGTCGAAAACGATCTTCAGACCTTGAGAGACCGCACTATTCCCGTCTGCTTTGCCACTGCATGGGAAGGGGCTCCCCGCGGCATCCTGATCGACAACTATGAGTTTGCCCACACAGCAGCCAACGTGTTGCTGGAAAAGGGACGGCAGCGAATCGGGATTGTGGCCAACGGGTTTGACCCCGGCTACAACATGCACATGCTCAACGGCGCCAAAGCGGCCGTCGACCAGCACGCGAACAAAGAACTGATCGTTGTCGACACTCCGGCTCGCGCCATCGAGGGCGGACAACTGGCGGCTGAGCAATTATTGACACAGCCGACCGACGCGCGACCGGATGGATTGATCGTTGCCGACGATCATATTGCTCTTGGTCTTACTCAGACACTCGCTGGCAATTCCGGTTATCGCCCGGAGCTGGCCGCAACCACCCATCAAACCGTGCCGCTAACCTTTCCTCTGCCCGTACTGCACTTTCAACTCGATGACCATGAATTTGCGCACCGCGCCGTCAGCATACTGATTGATCACCTGAAAAATCCCGAACTCCCCGACCGAGTCGAGTCGCTCGTTCCGCGACTGCTGGGGCAAGACGGCGTTCACTTATCAACGACCATTCATGAGGATCGTCACGCAACCGTCACCGTGTCAGCATAACTGAAAACCCCATAAAAAGCAGAGACCGCCAAAGTGAAGTACTCAACAAGGACAATAAGCCCCGCAATGAAACCAGAGACGCAAACGAAAGGAACCCAAGCCATGACGAACCGCCATTCTTTTTGTGTAACAGCCGCGTTCAGCCTTGTTCTAATAACGGTCCTTGGTGTCTTCAGTCACCTGAGTTACGCCGAGATGCTCTACTATCTGCCGTTCGACGACGGCGTCAATTCGACCCTGGACAACTACGGCACGGTTGGCGGCGAAGCCGTATCGGTGCCGTACGATGACTGGTTTCATTCAACTTTTTCCCAGGAAACTCCGGTCCATGGAGAGCCCTACTCGCGGTACTTCAGAATATTTCCATGGAACAACCAAATAGGACCGCACATCCAACTGCCGAACAGCAGCAGCAAATTGCTCTTGGACCAGCAAGGGGACGCCATGACGGTGTCTACCTGGATCCGACGTTACGGTAAGGTGCGCTTGGCACATCGTCCACGAATTATCATACATCCCCCATCAACAGCTATCTCGACGATGTCTCCCTCTGGGACGAAAAATTATCGGCCGAACAGATCGCCGCAATCTACAACCTGGCCACGGACGTCGGCATGAATACAGGCATGGCCAACGCAATGTTCGGCATTTACGACGCCGCGGGCGCGGGCGACGGATTTATCCATGACACGGGCTGGTTCGGCTGGTTCGATGACGGTCCGGCACCGGGCGGCCTGGGAACAATCAGTTATCTGGGCTTCCTGGACTCGTATACAAACGGCGGTAATACCTACGAATACGCTTTGGCGGGCAAAGCGCATTACTATTATCTGAACCTGGTCTCCGGCGTGGTATTCGCCATCCCGGAACCCGCCGGGATTACCCTCCTCGGCTTCTCCGGGTTGGTCATCCTGCGCAGACGCCGGCACGTCCAACTCACATAGGTGAGCACGGTTTCCTTACCGTTCTCCAAGCGAATCCGGCAATAATGCCGGTGAACAGTCACCGCTATCGGGCATTCCTGCCCGACACGAAAGGGGTCTTAATGAAGCGTTTTCCTGTTGCACTCGTCGTTCTTTCGCTGGCATCCGTTGCGCTGGCAACGGACACCGCTTTCTGGAAACCGTACAGGGCCGACGGCAACACCTATGCCCTGCTGACTTTCGACGAACCCCAACCGCTGAGCGCCCAAGGAAAAGTGGACGGTCAGGGATCCCTTGCGGGCGGTGCAGAGCTTGTCGAAGACGGCCGGTTTGGTGGCGGGCTGCGCCTGGACGGTACGGGCTATGCCGCGTTTTCCACGACAATCTTCGATCCAGGTGCCATGGCCATTCATCCTAGCAATCACAGCTTTTCCATCGAGGCCTGGATTAAACTCGACCGTTATGCGGAGAACAAGGAAAAAGCGCTGGTCGTCCACCGTCCCGCCAACAACGGCCGCTCGCTTGGATTCTCCCTCTTTGTTATGCATGACGGCGCACTGGGCCTGTCGGTCACCCGCGTCGGCGGCAGCGAACATACATTTATCAGCGATACTGGAACCGTACCGGTTGGCAAGTGGGTCCATATCGCCGGCATCAGTTGCGGCGGCCACCTGTCGGTAGAACGGGACACGCTTTACGCCAATGGTCGGGAAGTATTCAGCGGCTCCGCCTCGGGGGCCGCCGGAGGCACCGCGGACAAGGCTCCCGCCGACATCCACGTCGGCGGTTCTCCGGAGGGCGGCACACTGACGGGACGAATCGATGAGGTGCGTGTTCACGGTCGCGTCGGCAAGCTGTGGCCGCTCGATCCAATGCCCTGGATCAAGCGCGTCGCGGAAGACGGCCTGCCCCCCTTGGACAAGGTTCTTGCTCCAGAACGCCAACCTTGGTTGATGTTCCATTTCGATGAACAGACGCGCCCCGTGGCGTCATCGGAGATCATGGCCAGAGATCCGGCCATCGTCGAACGCTTCAAGGTTTCGTTCGACGGCAAGTATATCCCGGGAATCAGGGACCGGGGAATCAACGGGGAACTGACAATCGACGGGTTCCGTCTCGCCGACTGGACCGAGGGGAGCCTGGAATGCTGGTTCCGCCCCCGCGGCGTCAATAACATATCCGACCGCAACGTTGTCATGCTTAACGCATCCGGGCTATCTGTTTATTTCTTCAACTCGGTACGGGCGAGCCGGGGGATGGCATTCTACTACAGGGACGGGGAAGGCAACCTGCGCATGCACCGGTCAGGCGTTGAAATCCACCCGGGACGCTGGTTTCACATGACCTTGACCTGGGACGCCGAAACAATCGCCATGTACGTGAACGGTAAACGCGCGACCGTCGGCAAAAACGGGAAAAGGGGAACACTGAACAACCTCTCTTTACATCGCGCTTTCGAGTTCGACGAACTCTGCTTCTACGAACGTCGGCTGACAGCGGACGAAGTCGCCAATCGGCACTGGAGTTACGTCGACCCCAACCGTGTTGCGCCTGTCGAATGGCCCGCCCCTATTCTGCTCGGTGCATGGCGGTTCCCGAGCGAGAACGTCATTCTCTACCGCCTGTCCGCCATGCCCGGATACGAAAAGCTCCACAAGGCAACCCTTAGCCTCACCAATGCGGACGGTGAGGAAATCCTCGCGCTGGATGCGGATCTCGATGGGACAATGCACCGCCTTGACACGCCGCGGCTCGCCGAGGGGTTCTATGTTTTGCGGGCTTCCGTTGAATTGGACGGGGAGCAACTGCAATCCGCACCCGTCGCTTTTCTGGCGGCGGACTTCGCCTGGGAAAACAACCGACTGGGGGTAACCGACGAGGTTTTCCCGCCATTCGAACCGGTGCGGACCGACGGTGACACCGCGTCGGTCGTACTTCGCGACTATCGCATGAACGGCTTCGGTCTCTGGGACTCGGTCGTCTCGCAAGGGCGCGAGTTGTTGAACGGCCCCGTTCGTCTTCATTACCGCACGGTAGAAGGGGCCGAGGGAACCTGGATCTTCGAAAACGGTTCGTTCGTCGCCACCGCGCCGCATCGGGCCGAATACCGCGCCCGAGCAACCAGCCCGGCGGTGAACGTCGACACAGTTTCGGAAATCGAAATGGACGGCATGATGAAGGTGACCCTGCGACTTTCGCCGGGTGCCGAGCGACACAAGATCGAACACTTGTGGTTGGACGTTCCGTTAAAGGCGTCCGAGGCCACGTTGATGCATGAAGACGTTGGCACCCTGCGCCAAAATTATTCGGGCTTCGTCCCGCACGGCGACGGCACGGTCTGGCGCGCGCGGTGTAAAGACACGCGA